>JACPDI010000069.1 GCA_016184105.1 Acidobacteriota bacterium | reverse complement strand
GTGCGACGTGCCACGTCCGCCCGTAAGCACGTCGCACGTGGCACGTGGCACGTGGCACGTCGCACGTGGCACGTCGCACGTGACTGTCGTCAGAACGTCACCCTGGCCCCGAGCTGGAACTCGCGCGGCGGCAGGGTGAAGAGGTACTTCCGGAAGTCCGGGTTCGGCACGAGCGCCGCGTTCGGGTTGGCCAGCGTCGGGCCCGAACGGTACTCCGTGGCGACAACCGAGTTCACGTCGTAGTTGACGGTGTTGAACAGGTTGAACGCCTCCGCGATGAGATCGATCCCCGCCCGTCCGTTCACCGGCACCTTGTAGGTGAGGCGCAGGTTGACCGACTTGAACTCCGGGCCCTCCTCCGAGAATCGGCCCACGCCGGGCAGCCGATCGCTCAGCTTGCCGTCACCGTTGTAGTCGTACCCGCGGCGGCGGTTCCAGGGCTGGCCCGAGCCGTACTCGAAGATCGGCGACGCCGTCAGGCCGTACGGCAGCCTGAACACGCCGGAGGCGACGAAGCGGTACCGCTCGTCCGCGCGCGACCGCCCGTATTCGGCCTCGATGTTCGCCGGATCGTTCGGGTAGTCCACGAGCGCGGGGCTGAAGTCGTCGTTGATGTTCTTCTTGTCGCTCACCGTGAACGAGGCCGTGACGACGTGCCCCCCCTTCAAGGTGCCGTTCACGCTGGTCACGAACGCCTTGTACTCGGAGCGCCCCTCGTTGGTGTAGGTGTTGATCTGCGCGAACCCCTTGTTGACGCGGCAGCCATACACGCCCAGGTCGTTGCCGCAGAAGTTCGCGTCGCGGACGATGATCTCGTCGTCGCCCTTGACGTAGACGCCCTCGAAGTCGGCAAAGAGGCCCGTCCTCCCGAGGCGCGCCGTGTAGCCGGCCGTCGCCTGCGTCGATCGCGGGTTCACGTACGTGTCAGCGAGCCGCACGGCGTCGCGGGCGAGCGGGATCCCCGTCGTCGACGGGCTCGCCGCGTTGAGGGGCGCCGAGAAGTTGCCGAAGAGCAGGCTGCTCCAGCGCTGCTGGATGATCCGTCCCGTGTAGCCGTTCTGCTGAAGCTCGCTGAAGGCGGGCACGAGCAGGAACCGGCCGGTGAACATGCCGGCGCCCCCGCGCACCACGTGCGAGCCGTTCCCCCTGATGTCCCACGAGAATCCGGCGCGCGGCTGCAGGTTGTTCGTGTCGCGCCCGCGCGCCTCGGGCATCATCGGGCTCGTGAAACCGGGATTGTTGCCGTCGGTGTCCAGGTCATAGCGCAGGCCGGCGCTGATCGTCAGGCGCGGCGAGGGGCGGAAGTCGTCCTGGATGAAGCCCGAGAGCAGGTGCGTCTTGATCGTCGCTTCGCCCGAGCCGGACACCGAGTAGTAGATCACCGGCAGCGCCCGCGTGTCGGTCAGGTACAGCATCAGCCCTTGGGGATACACGGGGAAATTCCACGTGTCGTTGACGTACTGCCAGGCGCCCCCCACCTTGATGTCCTGCGCCCACGCCCCGCTGCCGATCCGCGTGAAGAAGGTGTCGCGCAGCTCCACGATCTTGCCGTCGTCCCGCTGGTCGCCGACGAGGTTGGCGCCCGTGATGAGCGTCTGACCCAGCGTGAAGAACTCCGTGAGGTCGCTGGAGTTGTTCGGCTCCTCGAACTTGCGCTGCCCGACCTGCACGGAGAGCTGGTTGAGCGTCGTGTTGCTGAGCGTCCAGGCATGCGTCAGCGTGATATTCCAGTTGTCGCGATCCAGACGCATCCCGCTGCTCTCGTCGCCGAACCCGCCGACGCGGAAGTTCTCCTGGCGGTAGCGCTCGTAGACGGCCTTCACGCGCAGGTTCTGGTCGTCGCCGATCCGGTGATCGGCCCCGCCGTAGAACAGCGACTGATCGAATGGGACCGTGATGTCCTCGGCCAGCGCCTTGTAGGCGCCGCCCGGCCGGAACAGCGCGATCGAGTCCTCGCCCACCTGCTCGAAGGACAGGAAGAAATGGGTGCGGTCCTTCACCACCGGCCCGCCGACCGTGCCGCCGAACTGCTGCCGCGAGTAGTCGTTCTTCTGCAGTTCCAGCTTTCCCTTCTCACGCAGCGAATCGTCGCGGAAGAAGGCGAACGCCGAACCCCGCACGTCGTTCGTCCCCGACTTGGTCACGATCGACAGCGCGCCGCCGGCCGATCCACCGATCTCCGTGTCGAAGCGGTTCGCGATCACGCGGAACTCGCCGATCGCATCCTGGCTGAAGCGCGCGCGCGCCAGGCCGAGCGTCGCATCCGTGAAATCGACGCCGTCCACGAGAACGGTGGACTGGCTGGCATTGCCGCCGGCGCCGATGACGGGCTGGTTGGTGATGAAGCGGAAGCCGCCGCGCTCGCGCTGCACGCCGGGCGCGAGGAACGCGAGGCTCTGGAAGTCGCGGTTGGCGACCGGCAATTCCTGGATCTGCTCGGGCACGATGTTCGTGGACGAGTCGGTCTTGTACACGTCCACGAGCGACGCCTCGGCGACGACGTTCACCGTCTCGGCCACCTGCGCGACTTTCATCGTGGCGCTCACGCGGGCGGTCTGGCCGACGCGCAGCGTCAGCCCCTTCTGGTCGATCGTGGCAAAGCCGGCAAGTTCCAGTTTCACGTCGTAGGTGCCCGGCTGCAGCGCAATCGCGCGCGCCGTGCCGGTGGCGTCGGTGACGAGCGCGTGCTGGAACCCGGTGTCGGGGCGCGTGACCGTCACGGTCACCCCCGGCATCACCTGGTTGCTCTCGTCGACGACGGCGATCTCAATGACGCCATCCGCGACCTGGGCGCCGAGGGGCGCCGAACCGGCGGACAGCAGCGTGAAAACCGCCAGCAGAATGGCCGGACGGCAGCGGAATAGACCGGCTGACAGCATGCGTACCTCCAGGCGCCCCAGGCGCCCCTACAAACCGAACGCTCGTTATGTAATGTGGAACTCTACTGGCGCGTCAAGAGCCTGTCAAGCCCCAAGGCGGCGGGCGAAACCCCGCCACGGAGGAAGGCCCGGAATTCAGCGCAGGAACACGTTGGGCATGAGGGCGAGCGGCTCCCCCGAGCGGAACAGCCGAAGCGGCGTGGCCAGCTGCAGCATCGCCCGCCGCTCCATCGGATGCACGAGCGACAGCAGCGCCGAGGCTGAAGCTCCCTCGCCGAACGGCTCCGCCACCAGCTCGTAGAAGCTGCGCTTGGGCGGGTAGACCACGAGCTGCACCTCGGTCGCCGGGTCGATCTTCGCGTGCTGCTTCGCGAGGGCGACCGCGCGTTGCAGGCCGCCCAGCTCGTCGACCAGGCCGAGCCGCTTCGCCTGGGAGCCCGTCCACACGCGCCCCTGCGCGATCGCATCGATCTTTTCCGGCGTGGTCCGCCGCGCCTGCGCCGCCTTCTCGACGAACAGGTCGTAGGTGGCCTGCATCTGCTCTTCGACCTTCGCCCGCTCCTCTGGCGTGAACGGGCGGTCGGGGGAATAGATTTGCGCGTACTGGCCGCGGCTGGTGGCCTCCATGTTGAGCCCCAGCTTCTCGAACGTGCCGCCGAGCGCGAACTTGCCCATCACGACGCCGATCGATCCGGTCAGCGTCCCGGGCTGCGCGACGATGGCGTGCGCGGGCATGGCGATGTAGTAGCCGCCGGAGGCGGCCAGGTCGGACATCGACGAGATGATGGGCTTGGACGGCCGCGAGATCATCAGCTCGCGCCAGATCACGTCCGAGGCGATCGCGGATCCGCCGGGGCTGTCCACGCGCAGGACGATGGCCTTGATCGTCTCGTCGGCCCGCGCCTTGCGGATGTACTCGATGATCGTTTCCGATCCGACGACGGGGCTGCCGAGATCCGACGTGCTGCGGCCGGACGCAATCGTCCCCTCCGCGTAGATGACGGCGATCTTCGGCCCGCGATCGATGCCGAGCGAGGCGGCCGGCACGTGCCGGTACTGATCGTTGTCGAGCCGCTTCATGCGTTGCCCGCCGAAGCTCACCTTGTCGTCGATCTGATCCTCGTACGCCACGTCGTCCACGAGGCCGAGGCGCACGGCGTCCTCCGGCAGGAGCGGGCCGCGGTCCACGATGGCGCGCACTTCGGCCGCGGACTTGCGGCGTCCCTCCGCGATGCCGCGAACGAGCTGCTCGTAAAGGTCGGTCGTGAGCGACTCGGCCATCTCGCGGTGCGCCGGCGTGTAGGTCCTCTCCGTGAACGTGTTCGCCGCCGTCTTGTAGTCGCCGATGTGCAGCATGTCGGGGTAGGCCCCGATCTTGTCGAACGCCCCCCGCAGGAACAGTTCGTACGTGGCCAGCCCGCTGAGATCGAGCGGGCTCGCGGGCATGAGGAAGACCTTGTCGCAGGCTGATGCGAGGTAGTACTCCTGCTCGCCGCCGTACTCGAGATACGCGACGATCGGCTTCTTGGACGTCTTGAAATCGACGACCGCCTCGCGCAGCTCCTGGAGCTTGCCCCACAGGCCGTTCGCACCGGCCGGCACGAGGACGACGCCGGCGACACGCCGATCGACCTTGGCCTTGCGCAAGGCCTCGACCGTGGCGCGCACGGTCGGTGGCGACTCGATGAACTGGTTGAAGACGCCGCCGGGTTCGGCCTCGGCGAGATCGCCGCCGATGCGGAGCACGAGCGTGGAGTTGGCGGCGACGCCCGGCTCGCGTCCCATGACGAGGAACACGGTCCCCACCGCGCCGATGGAGAGGACGATCGCGACAGCGATGAGAACGAGCACGAGAGCGACGCCGCGCCGCATGGCCACGACAGGGTCCTTTCGAGGGCCGGAAACCGCCGACCTGTGCCGCGGTTCCGGGCGTGATCCGGCGCACAACCGGACCTTCGAGTATAGCGCGCGGCGGTGGTTTACGTTATAATCCGAGGTTCCACCAGGCGACGACCAGCCCTTCGTGCGGAAGTGGCGGAACTGGCAGACGCGCAAGCCTCAGGAGCTTGTTGCCGCAAGGCAGTGGAGGT
>JACPDI010000068.1 GCA_016184105.1 Acidobacteriota bacterium | reverse complement strand
GGTGTTCAGATCGTCTGCGATCGTGAAGCCGAGCCGGCGCGCGAACTCCTGCGCGCCGCGGCCGACGATCAGGTGATGGTCGGTCTGATCCATCACCGCCCTGGCGACGAGCGACGGGGTCCGCACGCCTTCGAGCGCTCCCACGCCGCCCGCGCGCTTCTTCGGCCCGTGCATGCAGCACGAGTCGAGCTGCACGATCCCGTTCGCGTTCGGCAGGCCGCCGTACCCTACGCTGTCGTCGAGCGGATCGAGCTCGACGAGGTTGACGCCGCCGATGAGCGCGTCGAGCACGTCCTCGCCCTTCACGATCCGGGAGAACGCGTGCTCGACGCACGTGAGGTCGCCGCCGTTCTTGAACCGATGGCCGTTCGCCGATGCCACGACCACCGGCCTGACTGACTTGGGCGTCATCGCCATCGGCGCCTGGCCCCCGCTCGGAGTCGGGCGCGACTGCGCCGCCGACGCCGGCGTCGCTGCGGCAAGACCGGCCGCCGCAGTCGTCATGACGAACTGCCGTCGATTGATTTTTTTCATGCCGGATGCTCCTTGCGGTGCGCGTAGTCTACCGCACGTCGTGATAGCATGGATGGCCTGTGCTCGTGACGAGACGCATCTCGCTCGACACGGTGCGAGAAGCCGCGAACCACGTGTACCGGGCCGCCCTGCGCACGCCTCTCGTCCGTGTCGACGCGCCGGGCTCCTCCGAGCTTTATCTGAAGCTCGAAACGCTTCAACCGATCGGCTCATTCAAAATCCGCGGCGCGTACAACGCCGTGCGCCAGCTCTCTCAAGCTGAACTGGCGCAGGGCGTCTGGACCGTCAGCGCGGGCAACGCCGCGCAAGGAGTCGCGCTCGCCGCGCGCCTCGTCGGCGCGCGCTGCTCGGTGCTCGTCATGGACACCGCGCCGCAGGCGAAGCTCGAGGCGATCGCGCGGCTCGGCGCCACGATCGTGCAGGCGCCGTACGACGAATGCTGGCGCGCGGTGGAGGAACATGCCTCGGAGCGCATGCACGGGCACTTCGTCCACCCGTTCGACGACGATGCGTTTATCAGCGGCAACGGAACGCTGGCGCTCGAGATCCTCGAGGACGTGCCCGACGTGGACAGAGTCATCGCGCCGCTCGGCGGCGGCGGATTGCTCGCGGGTATCGGCTGCGTGACGCGCGCCAGGAAGCCCGGCGTGAAGGTCATGGCCGCCGAGCCGGAGACCGCCGCCCCGCTCGCCGCGTCGATCGCGGCAGGACGCCCGGGGTACTTTCCGGGCTGGCGCGCGTCATTCGTCGACGGGGCCGGCGGCCGGTCCGTTCTTCCGTCGATGTGGCCGCTGCTGCAGGCCTGGACCGACGGCTCGATCGTCGTCCCGCTCGACGAAGTGCGGGGGGCGATGCGCTTTGCCGCCGAGCGCGCGCGGGTCATCGCCGAAGGGGCCGCCAGCTGCGCGGTGGCCGCAGCGTTGCGAACGCCGGAGCCCGGCAAGACCGTCGCCGTCGTCTCGGGCGGTAACATCGACCTTTCAAAGTTCTCGGAGCTGGTGAGCGCGTGACCGATTCTGCCTTCAATCCTGCATCCGGACTGCCGCCGATGCCCGAGCGGATCTTGCGGCTTCCCGAGCTGGCGTACGACCTCTGGTGGAGCTGGAACTATCAGGCACGCGAGGTGTTCCGGCAGCTCGACTACCCGCTCTGGCGCCAGACGGCGCACAACCCGGTGCTCATGCTCCGTCAGATCCAGCCGGAACTGCTCGAGAGGGCCGTCGCGCGCGCCCCGTGGCTCGCGCTGTACGACGCGGCGCTGGCCGCCCTCGACAACGCGGGCGCCGCGCGCGATACGTGGTGGCGCTCGCAGTTCAGCGACGCGCCCAACCGCCCGGTGGCGTACTTCTCCGCCGAGTTCGCGCTGCACCAGTCGCTGCCGATTTACGCCGGCGGCCTGGGCGTGCTGGCGGGGGACCACTGCAAGGAGTCGAGCGACCTCGGGATCCCGCTCGTCGGCATCGGGTTCATGTATCCGCAGGGCTACTTCCACCAGCGCGTGTCCGCGGAAGGCTGGCAGCAGGAAGTCTACGAGCGGCTGAACTGGGCCAATGCGCCGATCGAGCCGGCGTTCATGCCCGACGGCACGCCGTGCGTCATCGCCGTGCCGCTCGGCACCCGCACGGTGCTCGCCTCGGTCTGGCAGGTGCGCCTGGGACGCGTCACGCTGTACCTGCTGGACACCGATCTCGAGGAGAACGCGCCCTGGGACCGCGAGCTGTCCGCGCGGCTGTACGGCGGCGACCGCGAGACGCGCATCCAGCAGGAGATCATCCTCGGCATCGGCGGCGTGCGCGTGCTCCGCGCGATGGGCGCGGACCCCGGCGTCTGGCATCTCAACGAAGGGCACGCCGCCTTCGTCGTCCTGCAGCGCATCCGGGAGCTGATCGAAAAGGGCCAGTCGTTCGACGATGCCCTCGAGGAAGTGCGCCGCACGACCGTCTTCACCACGCACACGCCGGTGGCCGCGGGGCACGACGCGTTCCCCTTCCACCTGGTCGAGACGCATCTGGCCGGCTGCTGGGGCACGCTCGGCGACTATCGGGACCGCTTCCTCGCGCTCGGACACTACGACAGCGGCAGCGGCCCGGTCTTCAACATGACGGCGCTGGCCATGCGCAGCGCCAGCAAGATCAACGCGGTGAGCCAGCTGCACCGCGAGGTCACGCGCGAGATGTGGTCGCCGCTCTGGCCCGGCACTCCGATCGATCAGCTTCCGATCGAGCACGTGACCAACGGCGTGCACACCGCCACCTGGGTGTCGTCGGAGCTGGCGAAGCTGTTCGAGAAGTATCTCGCCGAGGACTGGCGCGAGCGCCACGACGACGCCGCGATGTGGGATCGCGTGGCGGAGATCCCGGACGAGGAACTCTGGAGCGTGCGCCAGGCGCTGCGCCAGTTCCTGTTCGCGTTCATCCGCGAGCGGGCGCGCAACCGCTGGGGCAATCTGGGCGTGAGCGCCGGCCAGGTCGTCGCGGCCGGAACGCTGCTGGATCCCAACGCGCTCACGATCGGCTTCGCGCGCCGCTTCACGGGGTACAAGCGGCCGGATCTCATCTTCCGGGACAGCGACCGCCTGGCGCGGATCCTCAACGCGACGCGGCGCCCCGTCCAGATCGTGTTCGCCGGCAAGGCGCATCCCGCCGACGATGACGGGAAGCACAACCTGCAGCGCGTGTACCGCCGCGCGCTCGACCCGGCGTTCGGCGGGCGCATCGCATTCGTCGACGACTACGACCTGCACGTGGCGCACTTCCTCGTGCAGGGTTGCGACGTGTGGCTGAACAATCCGCGCAAGCCGCTCGAGGCGAGCGGCACCAGCGGAATGAAGGCCGCCATCAACGGCGTGCCGCATCTCAGCATCGGCGACGGATGGTGGGCGGAAGGCGCAACCGGCTCGAACGGATGGACGATCGACGGCGGCGTGATTGGCGACGCCGGCCAGGTGGACGGCGCGGACGCCAACGCGCTCTACCGCCTGCTCGAGGAGCAGATCGTGCCGATCTTCTACGATCGCGACGAGCGCGGCGTCCCGGCGCGCTGGCTCCGGATCGTGCGCGAGGCCATTCGCACCGTCGGGCCGCGCTTCAGCGCGCGCCGGATGGTGAAGGAATACGCGCGGAAGATGTACGCCCCCGCGCTCTCGGCATCGACGGTCAGGACGTAGGGCGGTTGCGGCGCTTCGCGCAACGGCAGGTGCGCCGGCCGACGGCGCTGGCAAATCCCGCCACCTCCCCCGATCGCCAGACCGCCAAATCCCCAGATCACCAAATTCAAGTATCATCATCCGATGTCACGAAAGTCCGTCGCGCAGTCGAGATGCGCGCTGTGCGGCGCCAAGGAGGTGTCCGAGCCGCGCGGCGAGGAACGCTACTGCCGCGACTGCTGGGACAAGAAGCTCGCGGTCGAGGAAATCGTCGCACGCGAGTTCGCGCTGAAGCGATACATCCGCGCGCACAGCGCGGAGAAGTACCTGATCTATCACTCCACCCTGAAACGCCCCTGCGGACAGCTCATCGTCGTCGATGACGGGTACGACCTGTTCCTGACCCTCGTCCTCTATCCGTCGTTCGCGTGGGAGGAGCAGGCCTACCACCTCGATGGCGACCCGGAGGCGCGCACCTTCGGCGAGATCCTCGTCGACGTGGTGGCCGCCGAAGTCATAGAGCCCTGGGGCGGGGGCAAGTGGCACCTGGAGATCTTCCGCGCGTCGACGCCGGATCCGGAGGAGTGGAACGGCGAAATCTGAAATGTGGATCGTGGAAAATCGGCCCGATCTATACTAGGGCGTTCACATCCTAAAGCCGTTTCTCTCGCGGAGGCCCCCAATGTCTCGTTCCGCGCTGACCGTCCTCGCCGCGGTTCTTTCTCTGCTCGTCAGCTCGTCCGTAGTTGCACAGCCGAAGCCAGCCACGCCCGCATCGGCGGCCCCCGCCCAGGCGGCGCCGGCAGCCAAGGCCCGGTGGGTTCCGCCGGTCCGGGGCACGGCGACAATCGGCATGCTGAAGCCGGTCACGAAGATTGAAAAGGGCGAGAAGGGTCCGGAAGTCGTCACCCGCTTCAAGATCAAGAACCTCTCGACCGGATCGATCGCGCTGCTCCGTATCGACGAGTACTGGTATGACAAACAAGGGCAGATGCTGCCGGGCGCCAGCGAGCGCATCCGGAAGCCGATCCTGCCCGGTGAGGTCATCGACGTCGTGCTGAGGGTGCCGAAGAACGACCGGTTCTTCCAGAATCAGTACAAGTTCTCGCACGCCAACGGCGAGATCAAAGTCGAGGCGCTGAAGAAGATCGACTAGCGGCCAACCGATCGGCAAGGCCCGCGGCGAGCGGAATTCTCCACGGCTCGCCGCGGAACACCCGCACCAGGCAGGCGATCCACACCCCGACTCCCGCCGCCCAGATCCCCATCGCAAGCCACAGCATCGTCACGAAACCAGCGGCGCTGACCGACAGGATGGCGAATGCCAGGCCGTACACCAACGCACCGAGGAGCCACATGGCGCCCAGCACGGTCAGCGACTGCGCCGCGTGGAAGCGGACGAACCGATCGCGGCGCTCGACGATGAGCATCAGGCCGCCGCTGACCCACCAGGCGAGATAGCCCAGCATGGCGGCCGTACGCGGCTGCAGCCCGGTGGTGCTGCCACGCTTCCCGTCAGCGGCCGGCCGCGTCAATGGGCTCAAACCTGACGCGCTCTTCGAGGCGCGGCACCGACACGATGTGAAAGGGCGAGGTGAGGATCTGCGCGGTCATCTCTTCCGGCCCGGGCCGGGTCTCGCGATAGCGGACGAGGGCGCCGGAGTCGTGGGTCACCTCCACGATGTCGACCCTGAAGCCGGCCGACGGGCGCGTGCCGAGGAAGACCGCGAGGACGGTGTGCGTCTCGAACCTCACGGCCGGCGCCGCACGCCCCGGCGCGTGTTCTCTCCAGAGCGCCTCCCATTCCTGGGCGCTGCGAACGACCGCTTCCCGGCGCCGCTCGACGCCGCTCAACGTGCCCTGCGCGATCGTGTGTATCTCGAGAGGAGTGGAAGCCATCGCGGTCACGGCAACAAGAACGCCGGAGAGCAGGTGTATCACAGTCACATCGCGCCGCGGATCCGGAACGGGATGTCCTGGCGGACCGCCGGGTTTCCGCTGAGCCGCGAGCGGGCTTCCACTGTGAGGACGTACGCGCCGGGCGCGAGGTCTTTCAGCGGGATGTCCACCCGGTAGCCGAACCCGCCACGCCCTCCCTGCAGCTCCTCGGTGCCGCGCTCCTCGGTTTGCGAGAACACCTGTCGCCCCCCGTCGGCCTTCACCGAAGCGGTGATGTCCACCCTGTGCGGAACCTTGCCCTGGGTGTCGTACACCTCCGCGAACACCGCCAGCGTGTCTGCCGCGACGAAATCGCGCAGCGAGGTGGGCGGTCCCGGGAGGACGTCCTTGAGGTCGGCATCCGGCGCCGCCGTCGGCCGGGCCGATGCCGCGCGCGAGGTGAGCACGACGCCGCTCATCGAGAGCGGGCTCCTGTAGAAGTCCGGCACGTCGAGCTCGTACGAGATCGTGCCGAGCGCGCCGCCGTTCTGCTCGCGCGCGCCGATGCGCAGCGTGTACGGCCCGGGCGCGAGCGCCATCCGCTGCGTCATCCGAAGCCCCCGGGCGACGACCGCGCCGTGTGTCTGCGGCGAGAGATTGAGCTGCAGGGTGGCCGCCGGGATGCCGTGCACGTTCCCCTTGCGATCGATGGCCACCGCCGTCACCTCGATCGCGTTGTGCATGGTGCCGTTCCGGGACGTGAACGGCAGGTCGCGTCCCGCGACTTCCATCGTGACGAGCACCGACGCGTTCGGCGCGACTCCTTTGAATGGAGCGGCCGCGACCACCATCGGCAACCCGGAGGCGGGGACCGGGCTGGCAAGGGCATCGGCCAGGTCCTGGCTGATGCCGGTCGCTTTCGCGGGCGACCGGCCGTCCCGCCCGCGCGCCGCGACGTAGCCCCTTCGCGCGCGCACGCCCAGCCCCGGGCGCTTGAGCCGCACCTCCAGCTTCCGGTACCGGCCGTCGCGGCGCTCGTTCGACGAGTAGTAGCCGAGCAGATAGTAGGTGCTGTTGTCGCGCTGGATGCGGTCGAAGCCGTTGCGGAAGTCGTTGGCGTTCAGCACCGCGAACCCGCCGGTCTGCTCCGAGAGGCTGCGCAGGCTGTCCTGCGACAGCCGCACTTCGTCCTGCAACCCGCGCATATCCAGCCGCAGCGACGGGTCGTCGGCATAGCCGTCCAGCTCGATGCCCTCCTCGCCGCTCGTGGTCAGCCCGCGGGGATCGACCGAGTAGATGGTCACGTTCGATCGCGTGGCCGCGGCAATCGCGTCCTGCAGGTCGTCGCGGATCGCCGACGCGTCCTGGTTCTCGAAAGGATTGGTGATGTCGTAATCGATCCCCTCGCCGACGAGCACGATCGCTTTCCGGCGCCCGTGGATGTTCGACATCCACGTGGCGGCGTTGGCCAGGGTGTCGAGCATGTTGCGCGCCTTCGCCGCGCGCTCGAAGGCGAGCGGGTCCCGGAGGGGATCGGTGGCGGCCCGCGAGCCGCGGCGGATGTTGTACTCGTCAAGCTTCTCGAGCGTTGCCGAGCGGGGCTTCTGGCCCATGAAGTGGTCAACGGCGCGAAGCAGCCGGGCCTTGTTGCCCGTGAACTCCTGGCTTGCGTCGGTGCGGCCGCTGGTGCTGACGACAGCGGCGAGGTCGTTCGCGCCGAGATAGCGCTCGATGAACTGCCGCGCGGCCACCTTCACGCGCGTCGAGCGGAGCGGCGCCGTGTGCAGATCGTCCAGGACGATCAGGTAGATGCGGCCGTTGAACTCGCGCTCGTTCGACCGCACGTCCGACACGACGTCGGGCGCCAGCAGCGGCGCCTCCGCCCGCTCGATCGGCAGGTCCACGACCGCAAACGCCGTGATCTGCTGCGGTTTGCCGTCCTCGAGGATCACGAAGTCATCGCGCGTGAGGTCGCGCACGAAGTTGCCCTGCGCGTCGGTCACCACCGCATCCACTTCCACGTAATTGACTTCGACGCGGAAGCGCGGCTGCGCCGGGGGCGCCGGCGCCTGTGCGGACAGCAACGTCGCGGCGCCGGCGGCGAGAACACAGGCGGTGAGGATGCTCTTCATGGGTAAAAGGAACGTTCAGTCTACCCCTTTATGACGCCGATCGGCCGCAGGTGGGCGACGCGGCCGCGCCGGCCAAAACTTTCTCCGTCGCACGCGCGTCAAACCCTAACAGAGCGCGCGGCAGGAGGCCACAAGGGCCCGTCCAGCCCGCTGTTATACTCGTGGGCGTGGCACTCGATATTTCCGCGATCCAGCGGGCGTTGAAGGCCGAGCAGCTCGACGCCTGGCTCTTGTACGATTTCCAGGGCTCGAACCCGATTGCCTCGAGCCTGACGGGGCTCGCCAACTCCGGGAAGATGACCACGAGGCGGTGGTACTACCTGATTCCGGCGGCCGGCGAGCCGCGCGGCCTCGTGCATGCGATCGAGCGGCACAACCTGGACGCGCTGCCCGGGGCGAAAACCGCCTACTCGGGGCGCGCGCAGCTGGAGAGCGGGCTGAAGCAGCTGCTGTCGGGCACGCGGCGGGTCGCGATGGAGTACTCGCCGAACTGCGCGATTCCCTACAT
The DNA here is from genome assembly GCA_016184105.1 of Acidobacteriota bacterium. Classification (NCBI taxonomy): domain Bacteria; kingdom Pseudomonadati; phylum Acidobacteriota; species Acidobacteriota bacterium. The sequence goes on along the minus strand of JACPDI010000068.1, from coordinate 6,979 downwards.
TTCCCGCGTCGACGCCGGGACGCTCGAAGCCGTGCGCCAGGCGGGGGCCGAGGTCGTCTCGTCGGGCGATCTGGTGCAGATGTTCGACGCCGTCTGGTCGCCGCGCGCGCTGCAGACGCACCAGATCGCGTCCGAGAAGCTGTACCGAATCAAGGACCGCGCCTTTGAGCTGGTCAGTGGCGAAGTGCAGGCGGGCCGCCCGCTCAACGAGTACGACGTCCAGCGGCAGATGATCGGCTGGTTCGAGGAGGAAGGACTCATCAGCGATTCCACGCCGAACGTCAGCGCGCAGGAGAACGCCGGCAACCCGCATTACCATCCGTCGGCGACGGTGTACCGGACGATCAATGCGGACGAGATCCTTTTATTGGATTTGTGGGGAAAGCTGAAGGAGCCTGGCGCGGTCTTTGCGGACATTACGTGGGTCGCATTCACGGGCAGCCGGGTGCCTGATGAGTATGGGCGGGCGTTCGCTGCCGCGCGCGACGGCCGCGACGCCGCCGTCGCGCTCGTCCAGGACGCGGCGCGCAACGGCCGTACGCTCCGCGGCTGGGAAGTGGATCGCGCCTGCCGGGACGTGATCGACAGGTCGGGGCTGGGCCGCTTCTTCGTGCACCGCACCGGCCACAGCCTTGGGCAGACGGTGCACGGCAACGGCGTGCACATGGACGACTACGAAACACACGACGAGCGGCGGCTGATTCCCGGCACCGGGTTCACAATCGAGCCGGGCGTCTACACCGACACGTTCGGCGTCAGGACGGAAATCAACATGTACGTGGGCGAGCGCGACGCGACGGTGACCGGTCCGGCGCAGCGCGATATCATCCCGCTCGCCTAGCGAGGAAGCCAGCAGGGGGAACGATCAGCCATGTCAACCCGAAAGACCACGCTCTTCTATGCGGTCCTCATCGCCGTGGCATCGATTGCCGTCGGGATGGTGATCGCGTCACGGCTCGAGATGTCTCCGGCCTCGTCGGCACAGACCGTGTCGATGCCGGCCGCCAACAGCGCGCCGTTGAACGGCCCGATTGACGCGGCGACGTTCCGCAACATCGCCAAAGCCCAGACCCCCGTGGTGGTGAACATCCGGACCGAGCAGCGCCGGCGCACGCGGCAGCTCACCGAGTTCTTCGGCGGCCAGCCGGGCGACGACCTGTTCGACCGTTTCTTCGGCCGGCAGCGCCCGCGCGGTGACAGCACCGAGGAGCCCGACCAGATCATGGAGGGGGCGGGCAGCGGGTTCATCATCGACAGGGCCGGCTTCATCCTCACGAACAACCACGTCGTGGAGGGGGCGTCGAGAATCAGCGTCTCCCTGTTCGGCGCCGGCCGCTCCGAGGAGTACGAGGCCAAGGTGATCGGCCGCGACCCGCTGACCGACAGCGCGCTCATCCAGATGACGCAGCTGCCGAAAGCGCCGCTCCAGGAGGCGCGTTTTGGCGACTCCGACCAGCTGCAGCCGGGCGACTGGGTCATGGCGATCGGCAACCCCTTCAACCTGCACCACACGATTTCAGTCGGGGTCATCAGCGCGCTCGGGCGCGGCGTGGGCGGGTACGCGGGGCGCGAGCAGGACATGCTCCAGACCGACGCCGCCATCAATCCCGGCAACTCCGGCGGGCCGCTGCTGAACATCCGCGGCGAGGTCGTCGGCGTGAACACCGCGATCTACACCGACCAGCGCTCGGCGAACATCGGCATCGGCTTCGCGATGCCGATCAACACGATCCGCGAGTTGCTCCCGCAGCTGCGCGCGGGCAAGGTGGTCCGCGGCCGCATCGGCGTCCAGGTGCAGCGCGACGAGCTCACCGAGCGCGCGGCGAAGGGGCTGGGGCTGCCCGGCGCCTCCGGCGCGGTGATTTCCAGCGTCAACGAGGGAGGGCCGGCGGACAAGGCGGGGGTGCGCCCGGGCGACGTCATCACCGAGTACAACGGCAAGCCCGTGAAGGACAGCGACGACCTGGTGCGCATGGTCGTCAGCACCAAGCCGGGCACGACCGTGCCGCTCAAGGTGTACCGGGGCAGGCAGCCGCGCTCGCTCAACGTCACCGTCGAGGAACTGAACATCGACGAGGAGATGGGTGTTCGCGGCGGCCGGTCAGACGACGAGAGCGGGCCGCAGGAGCGGCTGGAGACCGGCCTCGGCCTGGAGCTGACGCCGCTGACGCCGGAGCTGGCGCGCCGCCTGCGGGCGCCGGACGGCGAAGGGGGCGCGGTGGTGACGCGCGTGCAGCGCAACAGCGCGGCGGCCCGCGCCGGCGTGCTGCCGCAGGACGTGCTCCTCGAGATCAACCAGCAGCCGGTCTCGAGCATGAACGACGTCCGCCGCGAGCTGCAGCGGATCCAGTCCGGCGACTCGGTGTTCCTGCTCGTCTGGCGCCAGGGGCAGGAAGTGTTTGTTTCGATGACGAAGCCGTAGCGTAAGAAGTCAGAAGGCACGAGACAGAAGGCACGAGAAAAGCCTCCTGCCTCGTGCCTCGTGCCTGTTGCCCTCTGACTCCACTCCACGCCCTCATCGTCAGTTCCATTCGCGCGCACGGCCCGATGACCGTCGCGGCGTTCATGGAACTCGCGCTTTACCATCCGCAGCACGGCTACTACACCTCCCGCGCGCAACGCTCCGGGCGGAGCGGCGATTTCTACACGAGCGTTGACACCGGCGCGTTCTTCGGCGAGCTGCTGGCCGTGCAGATCGCGGAGCTGGCGCGCACCTTCGGCGACGCCTTCGACCTCGTCGAAGCCGCCGCGGGAAACGGCCGCTTGATGCGCGACGTGCTGGATGCCCTTCAGCGCGACGCGCCCGAGGTCTGGGCGCGCGCGCGTCTGCACCTCGTGGAGCGCAGCGGCCACGCCCGCGCAGCCCACGCGCAGACGCTCGGAGCGCACGCGTCACGCATGGAGACGAGCGGCGCCGATCTTCCGCCCTCGATCGCCGGCGTCGTCTTCGCCAACGAGCTGCTGGACGCGCTGCCCGTTCATGTCGTCGTCATGCGCGGATCCGAGGCGCGGGAAATCATGATCGGGGAGGCGAACGGGACCCTCGTTGAACTCGAGGCGCCTCCGTCCACCGAACGGCTGCGGCAGGAGGTCGACGCGGGGCCGCCGATCCCCGGTGACGTGCGCGTGGAGATCAGCCTGGCCGCGCTCGACTGGATTCGCGAGGCCTCGCGCCGCCTCGCGCGCGGGTACCTCCTGCTGCTCGACTACGGCGACGAGGCACGCGCGCTGCGCTCGGCGTCTCGGCCCGACGGCACGCTGCGGGCCTTTGCGGCGCACCGCGTGTCCCCCCGCTGGCTGGAATCGCCCGGAGAGCAGGACCTGACGGCACACGTGGATTTCAGCGCGTGCGCGCGGGCCGCGGCTGGCGAGGGGATGACCCTGCTGGGGCGCGTCGATCAGTCGAGGTTTCTCCTCGGCCTCGGCGCCGTCGAGCGCCTGCAGCGGGCCGAGGCCGCCCTGTCGGCGCGCGCGGCGCTGCGGCTGCGCCTGGCGCTCAAGACACTGCTGGTGCCGGGGGGCATGGGCTCCACGCACCAGGCCATGCTTTTCGGCAAGAATGTAGGTCCATGGCACGGTATGGTCTTTTCGGCGCGCTGATTATCGCCGTTTCCGAGGTCGGCATGCTCCTGCGTGTCGAGCCGTTCTGGTCCTGGCACACGCCGACGGCGTGGACCGGCTACATCCTCCTTGTCGATGCGTGGGTCTTGAAGCGTCGTGGCCACTCGTGGCTGCACGACGCGCGCGCCGAGTTCGCGTTCCTCGCGGCCGCGTCCGTCCCCCTCTGGCTCGTGTTCGAGTGGTACAACACGTTCTTCATCAACAACTGGCACTACATCAACCTGCCGCAGAACCCCGCGCTGCGGTACTTCGGCTACGCCTGGTCGTTCGCGACGATCTGGCCGGCCATTTTCGAAACCGGCGATCTCGTCGCGAGTTTCCGGCGCGGCGAGGTCGCCACGTCAAGGCCGAAAGCGTCGGGCGTTTCTGGCCTCTGGCCTCTGGCCTCTGGCCTTGCCGGGGCGGCGCTCCTGGCGTGGCCCGTCGTGGCGCCGTCGCCGTACCTGGCGGCGCCCGTGTGGCTCGGGTTCATTTTCCTGCTCGATCCGATCAACCGGCGGCTCGGGGCCGAAGCGATCACCCCGGATCGCGCGGTGAACCTCGGCCTCGCCGGCCTCATCTGCGGCGTTGTCTGGGAGTTCTGGAATTACTGGGCCAGGGCGAAGTGGCTGTACGACGTGCCCGTCCTTCCAGAGCTGAAGATTTTCGAGATGCCTCTGCCGGGGTATGGCGGGTTCCCGCCCTTCGCGCTCGAGTGCTTCACGATGTATGTCACGGTCCGGCTGGTTTTCTGGCGTGGAGCGGCCCGGCCCATCTCTGTATAATCCCCGGCGGGGTTTCCCCGGGAGGTGCGTTGATGGCGACGACCATGACGCTCGAGCGCGAGGTCAAGCTCCGCTTTGATTCTGCGGAGAGCGCCCGCGACGCAATCCTGCAGGCCGGGGCCACGTCCGTGCACGGGCGCCGCCTCCAGGAAGATTTCCTGCTCGATACCGAAGACGAAACCCTCCGCCGCCGGCGGTGCGTGCTGCGGGTGCGGCTCGAGAACGGCATGAGCCGGCTGACGTTCAAAGGGCCGGTGCAGCCATCCCTCATGAAAGTGCGCGAGGAGATCGAGACCGTCGTCGGAGACGGCGAGGTGCTCCTCCAGACGTTTGCCGAGCTCGGCCTGCACGTCTGGTTCCGGTATCAGAAATACCGGGAGGAGTTTGCCTGCGTCGATGTCATCGCATCGGTGGACGAAACGCCTGTCGGCGTCTTCGTCGAGCTCGAGGGCAGCGAGCACGGCATCGAGAGCCTCGCGACCGCGCTCGGCCGCGGCCCGGCCGACTACATTCTCGATTCGTATCGCGGTCTCTTCTTGAAATTCCGTGACGAGCACGGGATCGTGGGCAGCGACATGGTGTTCGAGCCGTAGCGCCGGGCATGATCGGCGTTCCCGCCCTGGTCCTGACGGCAGGTCTCGGCACCCGCCTTCGTCCCCTCAGCCTGATTCGCGCGAAGGGCGCGCTGCCAGTCGCCGGCGTTCCGCTCGCCTCACGTGTCATTCGCTGGCTCGCCGGGCACGGCATCCACGACGTCGTCCTGAACCTGCACCACCATCCCGAAACGATTACGCGCGAGGTGGGCGACGGCCGCGATCTCGGCGCCCGCGTGCGGTACTCGTGGGAGAACCCCGTGCTGGGCTCGGCGGGCGGCCCCAGGCACGCGTTGCCCCTGCTCGACGCGCCGCGGTTCGTGATCGCCAACGGCGACACGCTGACTGACGTGGACCTTCCCGCGCTGATCAGCGCGCACGATCGCTCCGGCGCGATGGTCACGATGGCACTGATCCCCAACCCGCGTCCGGATCGATACGGAGGCGTGCTGCTCGATGGTACCGTCGTGAGCGGCTTCACGCCGCGGAGGACGGGACAAGAGAACTACCATTTCATCGGCGTGCAGGTCGTGGAGGCCGCAGTTTTCACGGGCCTCGCGGATCACGAGCCGGCCGAAACGGTGAGCGATCTCTACCCGAGGCTGATGCGCGCGCAGCCCGGGTCGGTGCGTGCGTTCGTCTCTGGTGCCGGTTTCGAGGACATCGGCACGCCCGCGGATTATTTCGAAACCTCGCACGCGGTGGCGGCGCGAGAAGGGCTGGCGGCGATGCCGCCGGGACGCCGAACCTCAATCGACGGCACCGCCCGGCTGACCCGCTCGATCGTGTGGGATGACGTCGTGATCGAAGGGGGCGCGGAATTGAACGAGTGCATCGTCGTTGACGGCGTCCGCGTGCCGCCGCGCATCAAGCTGGACCGTAGCATCGTTCTGCCCGCGTCGGCGGAATTACTGGGCGCCGACGGAGAACGACGCGATAATCTCCTGATTGTGGCCTTCTGAACTGAGTTCGGCCGCAAGTCAGACCCTGTCAGAGCCGCAAGACGAGTCAGCTGGGGGTTTCAACAGGCCACCCGTGAGGACAATCTTGCCGACAAGCGAACGACGGCAGCCGGAGAATGCGACCGCGCGTGACCGCGTGCAGGAATATCTCGATCGGAGCGCGTTCGCCGGCCGCGGCGTTCGCGTGGTGCCGCTCACCGGCGACGCGTCAGACCGCCGGTATTTCCGCCTGCTCGTGCCGGACCAGCCGTCGCGGGTCCTGTCGCTCTATCCCGGGCCGTTCGAGTACCGGTCGATGCCGTTCGTCAACGTGGCGAACCTGCTCGCGGAAATGCCCGTGCCGATCCCCGCGATCCTCGATCACGCCGACGATCTGGGGGTGCTCATCCTGCAGGACCTCGGAGACGTGACGCTCCAGGCGCACCTCGGCGCGGCGCCGCCTGCGGATCATGCCGCTCTGTACCGCCAGGCCGTCGCGCTCATCGACGTGCTGCAGCGGCGGGGCGCCGAGCTCACCTCGGACGCGTACGTGCCGTACCGCGTGGCGTTTGACGTCGAGAAGCTCACGTGGGAGCTCGATTTCTTCATCAAGCACTTTCTCGAGGCGTACCGCGGCGTCGTCCTCGACGACGCGACGCGCGGGGCGCTCCGGGCCGAGCTGGGAACGATCGTGCAGGCACTGGCCGCGGAGCCGCGCGTGCTGTGCCATCGCGATTACCACTCGCGCAACCTGATGCTTCACGAGTCGGAGCTGTACATCATCGACTTCCAGGATGCGCGCATGGGGCCCGACACCTACGATCTGGTGTCCCTGGTGCGCGACTCCTACATGGACCTGACGGAGCAGACGGTTGAGGATCTGATCGCCTACTTCCTCGCGCTGAAAGGCCTGGCCGGGCAGGAGCGCGAGTTCCGCGAGCGCTTCGACGTGATGGCGCTGCAGCGAAACCTGAAGGCGCTCGGCACGTTTGGCTACATGACGATCGCACGGCGCAATCCCGTCTACATCCAGTACATCCCCCGCACGCTGCGCTACGTG
>JACPDI010000067.1 GCA_016184105.1 Acidobacteriota bacterium | reverse complement strand
GGTAGGTGCCGCCGCGAGGACCTGGGTGCCCGGGCCGTCAACGCCGACGGTGTAACCGCTCTTCGTGCCCGTCGAGAGGTCCGGGCTGATGAAAGGCACGCCGCTCGTCGGGGCGGTTGCGAGCGCCGCCAGCGTGTCAGCGTATCCGCCGCCTCCGCAGGTGGACGAGAAGGTCGTCTGCGCCGAGCTGATGGCGCGCATGGACCCGATGGCCGACGCCTCGTTGCCCGACTGCCGCGCGCGCAGCAGGCCGGGGACGGCGATTGCCGCGATGATGCCGATGATCGCCACGACGATCAGCAGCTCGATGAGCGTGAAGCCCTTGCTGTCGCGAATCTTCATGTTCTGCTCCTTCAAACTCGTTTGGATGTGGTTGCCGGGATCTCGGCCCGGCAGCCACGCGCCGACTGTGAGCAATGGCAGTGCCAGCAAGCTCTGCGGATCGCTCTCAGGAGCTTAAGCGCTTGTTTGCGTTGTGTTTGAGTGAGTTTGTCGCCGCAGAAACTTACCCGTTGGGCCCCTCCAATCTCGCGCGATTGACGTAAATTGTCAGGCTCAGATTGACAAAAACTGTCAACTGCCGTGGCTCACCCGAGGTTGTACTTCTTCATGTAATAGCGGAACGAGCGGAAGCTCATGCCGAGCAGTTCGGCCGCGCGGCTCTTGACTCCGCCGGCGCGGCGCAGCGCCTCGGCGATGTACTCGCGCTCGATGTCCTCGACGTGCCGCTCCAGATCGAAGCCGGTGGCCGGAAGCGCCTCGGCACCGTTGCCGTTCACGGCGGCCGGCAGGCCTGACAGCACGTGCTCCGGCAGGCTCGCGGCGCTGATGAGCGTGCCGGTCTCGAGCGCGACCGCCCGCTCCACCGCGTTCTCCAGCTCCCGGATGTTGCCGGGCCACGGGTAGGCCTGTAGCTTGCGGAGCGCCTCCGGCGAGATGCCTGAAATCGGCCGTCCGATCTGCGACGCGTACTTCGCCAGGAAGTGCTCGGCCAGCAGCGGGATGTCCTCCAGCCGGTCGCGCAGCGGTGGCAGCCGCACGGGAATGACGTTGATCCGGTAGAACAGGTCCTCGCGGAACTTCCCCTCGGCGACCAGCTTCGAGAGGTCCCGGTTGGTGGCGGCGATGATCCGGATGTCCGCCTCGATCTCCTCCGTGCCGCCGAGGCGCCTGAACTTCCGCTCCTGCAGGACGCGCAGCAGCTTCACCTGGACCATCGGGGACATCTCGCCGATCTCGTCGAGGAAAATCGTGCCTTTCTCGGCGACCTCGATGAGCCCCTTCTTGTTGGCGTCGGCGCCGGTGAAGGCGCCGCGCACGTGGCCGAACAGCTCCGACTCGAGCAGCGTCTCGGGCAGCGCGCCGCAGTTGAGCGCCACGAACGGCCGGTCCCTGCGCCCCGAGTTGAAGTGGATGGCGCGGGCCACCAGCTCCTTGCCGGTCCCGGACTCCCCCGTGACGAGGACCGTGCTGTTGGTCGGCGCGATCGTGTGAATCAGCTGGAAGACCGCCTGCATCAGCGGGCTGCGGCCGATGATGTTCGAGAACTGATGCGTCTCCTGCAGGGCGCGCTTCAACAGCACGTTTTCCTGCTGCAGCCGCCGGCGCTCGAGCGCCTTGCGCACCTTCAGCTTCAGCTCGTCGACGTTGAAGGGCTTGCTCACGTAGTCGTACGCGCCGAGCCGCAGCGCCTCGACGGCCGTCTCGGTCGTCGCGAAGGCCGTGATCATGATCCCGATGATGTCCGGGTTCGCGCGCTGCGCGGCCGCGAGCACCTGCACGCCGCTGAGGTCGGGCATCTTCACGTCCGAGATCAGCAGCTCCACCGACTCCTTCTCGAGCATGTCGATCGCCGTGCGGCCGTTCTCCGCCAGCAGCACGTCGTGCCCCTCGCGTCTGAGGACGATCGCCAGCAGCTCGCGCATGGACCGTTCGTCGTCCACGACGAGAATGCGCGCCGTCGGCGGCGCGGTCACGGGGGCATCGGCGTCCAGGACGATCGTCATATCAGTGGCCGGTGGCCACCCCCCCTACACATTCACCACCTCCACCCCCCTCCCCGGCAGCCGCACTTCGACCCTCGTCCCGGCGCCCGGGGCGGAGGCCACGTCGATCCGGCCGGCGTAGTCGGTGACGATGCGGTGGACGATGGAGAGGCCGAGCCCGCTGCCGCGGGCGAACGCGCCGCGGAACGGCTGGAAGACGCGGTCGATCTCCTCCGGCGGGATCCCGATGCCTTCGTCGCGGACCCGCAGGACCGCCATCGGCACGTGCGCCGCGTCGTGCGGATCGGAGGCGACCGAGAGGGTGAGCGTACCGCCATGCGGCATCGCGCGCAGGCCGTTGGTCGCCAGGTTCCACACCACCTGCCGCAGCTGCGACTCGTCGCCGAGGAACGGCACCTCCTCGGGCGGCACGTCGACGACGATGCGGTGCTGCTCGCGGTGTTCCGACGAGTTCCGGAGCAGGACCGCCGTCTCGTCGACGAGCGTCCGCAGGTCGATCCGCTGCAGCGTGGTGCGCTGCGGCCGCGCGTAGGCGAGGAAGTTCTTGATCGTGTCGTTCAGGCGCTCCGACTCGCGCAGCACGATGTCCATGAGCTGCTCCTGCTCGGCCGAGAGCGTCAGCTCGTCGCGCAGCACCTGGATCGAGCCGGACATCGACGCGAGCGGGTTGCGGATCTCGTGCGCGATGCCGGCGGCCATCTCCCCCACCGCGGCCAGCCGCTGCTGGACGCGGGCCTCGCGCTCGCGCTTCTTCATGTCCGTCACGTCCTGGAACGTGAACAGGTAGCCTGCCGGGCCCCCGGGCCCGACGAGCACGGCCATGCTCGCGCCGACCTCGATATGGCGGCCGTCGCGCGTCTCGAACCCGTACTCGGCGCGCAGGAGGCGCCCCTCGTCCAGGCCGCGCGCGAGCGCCGCGCGCCACTCCGCCGGCATCTGCAGCAGCTCTCCCGCGTCGGCGCCGATGGCGTCGGCCGCCGCGATGCGGCTGATCAGCTCCGCCGCGCGGTTGAACGACATGACCCGGCCGCGCGCGTCCATCGTGAGCAGGCCGCTCGTCAGGCTTTCGATGACGTGCGCGTTGAACGCCTCCAGGTCGGCGATCCGGGTGGACGCCTGCTTGAGGCGCACGTCGGCGCGGCGCGCGGACTCGGCCAGGTAGCCGCCGAGGATCGCGACCGCGAAGAACCCGAACATGTTCAACCCGAGCGTGAACAGCGCCAGGCGCAGCGGCGGCAGGATCGCCTCCGGGTCCACCGACCAGGGCACGATCGGGCCGAACGGGCTCGCGTACTGCGACACGACGAGCCCCCCGAACATCAGCGCGCTGAACACCGCCACCGTGATCCCGCCGCGGATGTACTGCGTCGCGCTCGCGGCGATGACCGGCAGCACGTAGAGCGACGAGAAGTAGCTCGTGATGCCGCCCGTCAGGTGGACGATGGACGAGATGACGAACGCGTCGACCGCAAACTGCAGGTCCACGAGCCACGCGTGCCGCTCCGCCTGCGCGAGCGTCACGGCGTAGACGACCGTCAGGGCGTAGGTGAGGCCGATGAGCGCGAAGAACGGATCGACGGCGACCGACCCCGGCGCCTTCACCTGCACCAGGATCGCTGACCCGAGCACGATCGTGATCAGCGCGGCCCGCGCCGTGATCACCCAGAGCAGCGTGCGCCGGAGTCCTGTCGCCATGGTTCCTACGTCAGCTTGCTGATCATCGAGAAGATCGGCATGTACATCGCGATGACGATGCCGCCCACGACGCCGCCGAGGACCGCCATCATGATCGGCTCGAGCAGCGTCAGGAGCCCCGCCACCGCGCTGTCCACTTCCTCCTCGTAGAAGTCCGCGATCTTGGCCAGCATCGTGTCGAGCGCCCCCGTCGTCTCGCCGACGCTGATCATCTGCACCACCATCGACGGGAACACCCTGGTGTCCTTCAGCGGCTGGGCAATCGTCTCGCCGCGCTCGATGCTGGTCCGCGTGACCTGGATCGCGTCCTCGATGATGGCGTTGCCCGACGTCCTGGCCGTGATGTCCAGGCCGTCGAGGATCGGCACGCCCGAACTGAGCAGCGTCGACAGGGTGCGGCAGAACCGCGCCACCGCGACCTTCCGCAGGATGTCGCCCAGCACGGGCGTCTTCAGCAGGATCGCGTCGATCGTGTGCCGCCCGGCCTCCGTCCCGTAGTACTGCCGGATCGCGTAGCCGAGGCCGGCGAGCACGAGCACGATGAGCCAGCCGTAGGCCACGATCCCGTTCGAGGCCGCGATGACCACCCGCGTCGGCATCGGCAGCTCCGCGCCGAGCCCTTCGAACATCGCGGCAAACGTCGGGATGACCTTCCAGAGAATCGCGGCGACGACCAGCGCGGCGATGATCAGGATCGCGATGGGATAGGTCATCGCGGACTTCACTTCGCCCTTCAGCTTGACGTTCTTCTCGATGAACACCGCGAGGCGCTTCAGGATGGTGTCGAGGATGCCGCCCGCCTCGCCCGCCGCGATCATGTTGGTGAACAGCGGGTCGAACGTCTTCGGGTACTTCTTCATCGCGTCGGCGAGGGAGGCGCCCCCCTCCACCGCCTCGCGCGTCGCGAGGATGACGGCCGAGAAGTTCTTGTCGGGCTCCTGCTTGCCGAGGATCTCGAGGCACTGCACGAGCGGCAGCCCGGCGTCGATCATGACGGAGAACTGGCGCGTGAAGATCGCGAGGCTCTTGGCGGCGACCCCCTTGTTGAGGGAGCCCCCGCCCTTCTTCTCGGCGGCCGGCGACGCGGCCTTCCCTTTCGCGGCGTCGATCTTCGTCACCATGATCTGCTCGCGGCGCAGCGCGGCGACCGCCGCGTCCATGGTGTCGGCGGTCCGCTCGCCGGTGATCGTCTCCCCCGCCCGCGTCCGGCCCGTAAAGGCAAATGTCGGCATAACCCCTCTAGCGTTGCGGCATCGGCCGCGGCGGCATGGCCCGTCCCGCGCCCGCGCCCTGCACCACGCCGGCGCCGCGGGCGATCATTTCCTGGAGCTCTTCCTTCATCGACGACGCGCTCAGCGCCGCGTCGAGCGAGATCATCCGGCGGTGACACAGCGTCGCCAGCGACTGGTTCATCGTCTGCATGCCCGCCTTGTCCTGCCCGGTCTGCATCGACGAGTAGATCTGATGAATCTTGTCGTCGCGGATCAGGTTCCGGATGGCGGGGGTCGGCACCATGATCTCCATCGCGAGCGCGCGCCCCTTCCCGTCGGCCCGCGGCAGCAGCGTCTGGCAGACGATCCCCTCGAGCACCAGCGAGAGCTGCGTCCGGATCTGCCCCTGCTGGTGGGCGGGGAACACGTCGATGATGCGGTTGATCGTCTGCGCCGCCGAGTTGGTGTGCAGCGTCGCGAAGGTGAGGTGCCCGGTCTCGGCGATCCGGAGCGCGGACTCGATCGTCTCCAGGTCGCGCATCTCGCCGATGAGCACGATGTCCGGGTCCTCGCGCAGCGCGGCCCGTAGCGCCGCCGTGAACGAGTTCGTG
>JACPDI010000066.1 GCA_016184105.1 Acidobacteriota bacterium | reverse complement strand
CCTCCGGGCTCCCTCCGCCTCCGACCCCTCCGCCACGTCGATCTCCACTGCTACTGGCATACGATTCATCCATCGAACCCTCCCCGCCCCTACACTAATCTCACTCGGGAGGTTGTCTCAGAGATTATTGGCACAGGGGGCGTGGTGGCTTGTTTCTGGACCACCGAGGCGTGCTCCCGGATTTGCGTCGTCACGAGCCCAATCGGCATGTTGGAACAGTTGAGCGTATTTAGGCGTTGGCGAGTGTAGTCGCGAAGAGGATCGAGCCGACCAAGCACGCGACCTTACACGCGAGTCTCTGACGCATGGTGTGACCTCCTTTGTTCGGGCCTTGCGTGGCGAAACGGTTCTCTCAACAGACAACGCACGCTCGTATTGCCAGTAGGCTCTGGATGTTTACGTTCGCCCGCATTCTAGGCCGATGGTTTCCCGCGGAGAGATCACGAACCAACGGAAGATTCGCCGGAAGATCCGTCGGAGGATTTCCTGCTAGTGCACTCTGGCGAGGTTACGTTCCGGGATCTGATTGGAATCCGGGTTGATATTGCGGCCACCTCAGGGGGAAACGTTCGAGCGTGCAGAGCGGAGGGCGATCCAGCCTCTCCCCCTCCGGCGAAACGGCGCCCGCGGCGCCGAGCCATTGACACCGCCCACGCCCGGGCGTACCTTGATTCACGCCTAGTTCCCGCGCCACACGCGGGAAGCGGGGGACCCACACGAAGGCGCAGTCGTCCGGGGCGTATTGGCGCCGAACGCGTCATAGGACACTTCCGAGTCCAAGCCCGTCAGCTAACCCCGCCGGCGTATAACGGAAGCGCACTTCTGGCATCTCGGGGCCACAGCGCCGTGCGCGATGTGGCCTTTATTTTTGGGCCAAGCAGCCGTGCGACTTCTTCGAGGCCCGACTATGTCACCGGCGCCCGCGCCGCGGCCCCAGTCACCCACCGGCCGTTATCTCGCCACGCTCAGCCTCGTCACGCTTGGCGTCGTGTACGGCGACATCGGCACCAGCCCGCTGTACGCGATCCGCGAGTGCTTCTACGGGCCGCACGGCGTGGCGCCGACACACGACCACGTGCTCGGCGTGCTGTCCCTGATCTTCTGGTCGCTCGCCATCGTCATCTCGATCAAGTACCTGGGGTTCGTGCTGCGCGCCGACAACCATGGCGAAGGGGGCATCCTCGCGCTGACGGCGCTGGCGACGCCCATCAAGCCGACGGGCAGGCACGAGCGATCGGCGCTCGTCCTGATCGGCATCTTCGGCGCCGCGCTGCTGTACGGCGACGGGATCATCACGCCGGCCATCTCCGTGCTCGGCGCGATGGAAGGCCTGAGCGTCGCGACGCCCGGCCTCGAGCCCTACGTGGTGCCGATCACGATCGGGATCGTGATCGCGCTGTTCCTCTTTCAGAGCCGCGGCACGGCGGGCGTCGGCACGGTGTTCGGTCCGGTGACGCTGTTGTGGTTCACGGTCCTTGCGGTCCTGGGTCTCGTGCAGATTGCGCGCTACCCGGCTGTCCTCGCGGCCGTCAATCCGATCTACGGCGTGCGGTTCTTCGCCGATACGGGCTGGCACGGATACCTGGTCCTCGGATCCGTGTTCCTCGTCGTCACGGGGGGAGAGGCGCTGTACGCCGACATGGGCCACTTCGGGACGCGGCCGATCAGGCTCGACTGGTTTGCCGTGGTGCTTCCGTCGCTGTTCCTGAACTATTTCGGCCAGGGGGCGCTGCTGCTCGAGAACCCGGCGGCGGCGGAGAATCCGTTCTACCTGCTCGCGCCCGGATGGGCGATTTACCCGATGATCGTGCTCGCCGTCGCCGCGGCCGTCATCGCCTCGCAGGCGGTCATCTCCGGCGCCTACTCGCTGACGATGCAGGCGGTGCAGCTCGGGTTCAGCCCGCGCCTGAAGATCGACCACACCTCCACGCGGGAGTACGGGCAGATCTACATGCCCGGCATCAACTGGGCGCTGATGCTCGGCTGCATCGTCATCGTCCTGGGTTTTCGCACGTCGAGCAACCTCGCCGCGGCATACGGCGTGGCGGTGACATCCACGATGGTGATCACGACCGTGCTCCTGTACATCGTGGCACGCGAGCACTGGCGCTGGAGTGCGCTGACGGCCGGCGCGCTCGCGGCGATCTTTCTGATCTTCGACCTCGCCTTCTTCGGGGCGAACATCATCAAGGTCGCGCAGGGAGGATGGCTGCCGCTGCTGCTGGCGGGGCTCGTGTTCACGGTGATGACGACCTGGAAGTCCGGACGGCGCACGCTTGCCGCGCGCATTCAGGAGGAAGCCCGCCCGCTGGAGGATTTCCTGAAGGACGTCCTGCGTCAGCCGGTGACGCGCGTGCCCGGCACGGCAGTGTTCATGAACGGCACGGCGTCGAGGACGCCGGCGGCCCTGCGCCACAACCTGGAACACAACAAGGTGCTGCACGAACGGGTCGTGTTCGTGACCGTGAAGACGCAACAGGTCCCCTACGTCCCGAAAGAACAGCGCCTCGAGATGGAAAACCTTGGCGACGGTCTCTATCGCGCCAAGGTGCACTTCGGGTTCATGGAGGAGCCGAATATCCCGGTCGCGCTCGAGGGGGCCGCGGCGCACGGGCTGCCGCTGCTGGATCCCCACGACACGACGTACTTTCTCGGCCGTGAAACGATCATCGCCACCCGGCGGCCGGGAATGGCGCTGTGGCGCGAGCGGCTGTTTGCCCTGATGTCACGCAACGCGACCACGGCGACCGCCTACTTCGGCATTCCGCCCCAGAGGGTCGTCGAACTGGGGGAACAGATCGAGATATAAGCGGCTCCGGCCGAGCGGGCCGGGGCCATTCATTGCTACCATTACCGCATGGCCATCGACGAACGCGCCTTCTTCAGCGAAAAGTTCGAAAACCGACCCGGACGGTATCCGTGTCCCAAATGCCGCCGGACGAACGAGTACAGCATCCGGTGGGTCAGGCGCTCGAAGAAGGACCGGCCGCCTGCCGGCGCCGACGAGCGGGACCGGGCCAAGTTCGCGAAGCTGCGCGATTACCTCCTGCGCCTGGACGACGAGGTGACGTGCAAGACGTGCGGAAAGAAGTTCGAGATTCCCTCGCAGCACTCGTTGCTGTTCGTCGATCAGCTCGCGGGGCTCCCGAACGACGAGGACCTCGAGCGAGAGATCGACGCGGCGTCAGGAGACGCGGAACCTGCGCCCGAGAGCAAGCCTGCGCTGCCCCCGCGGTTCACGCGCAGGTCGACGGGATGGAAGTAGCAGAACCCTCTAGAACCAGTGGAAGAGCGGCCGCCCGTGAGCCAGTCCCGGCCACGGCGTGGTCAGCAGCGCGACCAGCAGCGAGAGTCCGTAGAACAGCGCGGCGCGACCGAACCGCGAGCGATCGGTTGCCGCCTTCCCGACCCGCACGCGCCCGATGTGCGCCAGCGCGAGCGCGACGATCATGCCGACGGGGTGCTCCACGAGCCAGAAGCGCGTCACGTCGTTCGCCATCGACTCGCCCATGTGCTGGCGGGCCATCGTGACGATGGGGCTGGCAAACACGTACAGCAGCAGGCCGATGAGGAGCTGCACGTCGAAGAGCATGGTGTAGAAGCGGCCGGCGCTGTCGTCCCGCGTTCCCCACGCGCGGCCGCTCGAGCGGCCCGATATCGCACGAAACACGGCCACGAGCCCGAGCAGCACGACGGCCCAGCGCAGCCACGAGTGGAGCACGATAAGGACGGGGTACATGTGGTCACTCTACATTGATCGCGCGTGGAATGGCGAGTACACTTGATGGCTCCAGCGTTCGCCGGGTCGCACCGCGATCCGGACCCTGTGCAATCCCAGACTGCGAACCGCGTCAGGGCCGGAAGGCAGCAGCGCTAAGCAGAGCCTCGGATGTGCCGCAGGCCATCCGGATCGCGGTGGGGCCCGGCGCCCGTCAAGAATCCCATGTCCTACCAGGTCTTTGCGCGCAAGTGGCGGCCCCGCCGCTTCGATGACGTTGTCGGCCAGCCGGGAGTCACCCGCACGCTGCGCAACGCGATCGAGAGCGGGCGCATCGCGCACTCGTACGTCTTTGCGGGGCCGCGCGGCGTCGGCAAGACGACCACGGCGCGCATCCTCGCGCGCGCGCTCAACTGCGTGAAGGGGCCGACCCCGGACCCTTGCGGCGAATGCGATCCGTGCCTCGACATCGCCGAGGGGCGCGACCTGGACGTGCTCGAGATCGACGCCGCCACCCACACGCAGGTGGACAAGGTCCGGGAGACCATCATCTCAGGCCTCGGCTTCGCGCCCGTGCGCAACCGCTACAAGGTGTTCGTCATCGACGAGGTGCACCGGCTCTCGGTGCAGGCGTTCGACGCGCTGCTCAAGTCGGTCGAGGAGCCGCCGCCGCACGTCATCTTCATGATGGCGACCACCGAGATCGACAAGGTGCCGGCGACCATCCAGTCGCGGTCCCAGGTGTTCGAGCTGAAGTCGGTGGGCCTGAAGCTGATCGCCGACCAGCTCCGGCAGATCGCGGCGGCCGAATCGCTGCAGGTGGACGAGGCGGCGCTCATGCTGATCGCGCGGGCGGCCGACGGCAGCGTGCGCGACGCGCTGAGCGCGCTCGACCAGGTGGTCGGCTTTGCCGGCAGCGCGGTGGACGCCGAAAGCGTGACCGCGGTGCTCGGCCTGGTGCGCCGCGACCTGGTGCTCGACATCGTGGACGCCGTGGCGTCGGAGAACGGGCCGGCGGTCTTCGAGCTGGCGGGACGCGCCGTCGAGTCCGGCTACGACCTGCGGCAGGTCTGCCGCGAGCTGGCGCGCGCGGTGCGCGACCTGCTCGTCGTCTCGATCGACCCGAACCGCGCGGCCGACCCGGAGATTGCGCAGGAGAGCGAGCGCGCGCGGCTGCAGGATCTCGCGACGAAATTCTCCTACGAGGACCTGATGCGCGCCTTCGACGTGCTCGCGCGCGCCGAGTTCGAGATCCGCGGGGCGGCGCAGCCGCGCTACCACCTCGAGATGGCGCTGCTCAAGTGGATCCACCTGCGGAAGCTCGTGCCGCTGGCCGACGTGATCGCGGGACTGAAAGGGGGAGCGCCACGCGTGACCCTCCCGCCTCCGCCT
>JACPDI010000065.1 GCA_016184105.1 Acidobacteriota bacterium | reverse complement strand
GGGTTCCGCGCCGACATCCGGTCGTCGCGGACGGCGAGCGTCGGCTCGGTGCTGGAGCGGGTCGAGCCGGAAGACCTCATCAAGTACGGGCTGATCCCGGAGTTCGTGGGGCGGCTGCCGGTCGTGGGCACGCTGCACGAACTCGACAAGGCCGCGCTCATCCAGATCCTGACCGAGCCGCGCAACGCCATCACGCGGCAGTATCAGAAGCTGTTCGAGTATGAGAGCGTCAAGCTGCGCTTCACCGACGATGCGCTCGAGGCCATCGCGGAGTCGGCGCTGGAGCGCAAGATCGGCGCGCGCGGGCTCCGCATGATCATCGAAGACCTCATGCTCGACATCATGTACTCCCTGCCCGGCCAGAAGAAGATCAAGGAGTGCGTGATCACGCGCGAGGTCGTGCTGGCCAAGGACAAGCCGATCACCCTCATCGAAAAAGTCGGATGACGGGATCGCCACGGTAACACCCGGACGCCGCCCCTCGCCGCGGGCGGCCCGGTGGACGAGCACCAACTGGTTATGATGGAAGTCTACGAAACGCTCCCGATCGTCCCGCTCCGCGACGTCGTCGTGTTTCCCCACATGATGATGCCGTTCGTCATCGGGCGGCCCTCGTCCACGCGCGCGCTCGAGCACGCGCTGGGGAAGGACAAGCGCATCTTCCTCGCCGCCCAGCACGATGCGGCCACCGACGACCCGCAGCCCGGCGACATCTACACGATGGGCTGCATCGCCAACATCGTGCAGAGCCTCAAGCTGCCGGACGGCAACATCAAGGTGCTCGTCGAGGGAGTGGACCGCGCGCGCGCGGTCGAGTGGAAGGAAGACAAGGGCTTCTACCGCGTAACGGTGAAGCTGCTGCCCAAGCAGCGCGACACCGGCAGCGAGGTCGAGGCGACGATGACCCGCGTGGTGTCGCTGTTCGAGCAGTACGTG
Source organism: Acidobacteriota bacterium (assembly GCA_016184105.1). NCBI lineage: Bacteria > Pseudomonadati > Acidobacteriota > Acidobacteriota bacterium. The sequence goes on along the minus strand of JACPDI010000065.1, from coordinate 72,307 downwards.
AAGCTCTCGAACAACCTGCACTACGACGCGATGGTCGCCGCCGTCCGCGTGGATGACCCGGGCCGCCTCGCCGACACCATCGCCGCGCACCTGCTCGTGGGGGTGGACGAGAAGCAGAACCTGCTCGAGATCATCGCGCCGATAGAGCGGCTCAACCGCATCGCCGGCATCCTCGAGAACGAGGTGGACAAGCTCCAGGTGGACCGCCGCATCCAGTCTCGCGTGAAGAAGCAGATGGAGAAGGCGCAGAAGGAGTACTACCTCAACGAGAAGATGAAGGCGATCCAGAAGGAGCTGGGGCGCAAGGACGAGAAGGGGAACGAGATCGACGAGTTGAAGAAGAAGATCGAGCAGTCGCGGATGCCCAAGGACGTCGAGGAGAAGGCGGTCCAGGAGCTGAAGCGCCTCGAGTCGATGCCGCCGATGTCGGCGGAAGCCACCGTCTCGCGCAACTACCTCGATTGGCTCATCGCGGTCCCCTGGTTCAAGAAGAGCAAGGAGAGCCGCGACCTCAAGCGCGCCGAGCAGATCCTCAACGAGGACCACTACGGGCTCGAGCGGATCAAGGACCGCATCCTCGAGTTCCTGGCCGTGCGCGCGCTCGTCAAGAAGCCGAAGGCGACCATCCTGACCTTCGCCGGCCCTCCGGGGGTCGGCAAGACGTCGCTTGCCAAGTCGATCGCGCGCGCGATGAACCGCAGGTTCGTGCGGCTCTCGCTCGGCGGCGTCCGCGACGAGGCGGAAATCCGCGGCCACCGCCGCACCTACATCGGCGCGTTCCCCGGCCAGATCGTCCAGATGATGAAGAAGGCCGGCACGCAGAACCCGGTCTTCCTGCTGGACGAGGTCGACAAGATGTCGATGGACTTCCGCGGCGACCCGTCGGCGGCGCTGCTCGAGGTGCTCGACCCGGAACAGAACAACCAGTTCCTGGACCACTACCTCGACGTCGAGTACGACCTGTCGAACGTGATGTTCATCTGCACCGCCAACGTGCTGCATACGGTGCCGCAGGCGCTGCGCGACCGCATGGAAGTGCTGCAGCTCGCCGGCTACACGGAGCAGGAGAAGGTCGAGATCGCCAAGCGGTTCCTCGCGCCCAAGGCGATCGAGGGGAACGGCCTGCCGGCGGAGAACGTCACGTTCCTGGACGAGGCGTTCTCGACGATCATCCAGCGCTACACGCGCGAGGCGGGCGTCCGCAACCTCGAGCGCGAGATCAACTCGATCTGCCGCAAGCTCGCGCGCAAGGTCGTCGTCGAGGGGCAGGGCTTCAAGGAAGAGGTCACGGCGGCGAAAGTCACCGAGTACCTCGGCGTGCCGCGCTTCCGCCCGACGCTCGCGGAGGAGAGGAACGAGATCGGCGTGGCGACCGGGCTCGCATGGACCGAGGTCGGCGGCGAGATCCTCGTGACCGAGGCGACGCTGATGTCGGGCAAGGGGCGCCTGACGCTCACCGGCAAGCTGGGCGACGTGATGCAGGAGTCGGCGCAGGCGGCGATGAGCTACGTGCGCGCGAAGGCGGACGAGTTCGGCGTGGCCAAGAACTTCAATCGCACGACCGACGTCCACGTGCACATCCCCGAAGGGGCGATCCCGAAGGACGGCCCGTCGGCCGGCATCACGCTGGCCACCGTGCTCGTCTCCGCGCTCGCGCGCGTGCCGGTGCGCAAGGACGTGGCGATGACCGGCGAGATCACCCTGCGCGGGAAGGTCCTGCCGATCGGCGGCGTGAAGGAGAAGGTGCTCGCGGCGCACCGCGCCGGGGTGACCAACATCATCCTGCCGAAGGACAACGAGAAGGACCTGGCGGACATCCCGAAGAACGTCCTCGACACGCTCAACGTCTACATGGTCGAGACGATGGACGAGGTCCTCAAGATTGCGTTGGCGGAGCCTCTGCCGGTCCACGCCGGCACCGCCACGCCGCAGGCCGTGGTGCGCCCGACGGCGATCGCGGACGATACGATCACGCACTAGGGCCAGGTACCTGGTGCCTGGTCTCTGGCATCTGATTGAAGGTTCTCAACGCCGAGTTCGTCACCAGCGCGGCCGACGCGCGCGGCATTCCGCGCGACGGCCTTCCGCAGATCGCCCTCGTCGGGCGATCCAACGTCGGCAAGTCGACGCTCATCAACGCCCTGGCCGGACGGAAGATCGCGCAGACCAGCGCCAAGCCGGGCAAGACGCGGCTCGCCAACCTGTACCGCGTTCACGCGCAGGGAGGCCGCCCCGACGCGTCGGGCGCGCCAGGGTCGTGGCGCTTCTACCTGGTGGACCTGCCGGGGTACGGCTACGCCAGGGGCGGCAAAGAGGCCCTGGGTGAGTTCGCGCACGTGACGGGCGAGTATTTCGGGGCCGTAAGCGGGGTGGAAGGTGTGGAAAGTGGGACAGTCACACTTTCGGATTCCGATCACGACGAAAGTGTGACTGTCCCACTTTCCAAGCCTCTTACGGCTGTGCTGCTGATCGTGGATGCCCGCCACCCCGGGCTCGAGGCGGACCTGGCCGCGCGCGACTGGATCGCCACCCTCGCGCGGCCTCACGTGGTGGTCGCCACGAAGACGGACAAGCTGTCGCGGAGCGCGCGCGCGCGCGCCGTCCGCGAAGTCGAACGACGCATGAACGGCCCCGTGCTGCCGGTATCGGCCGAAACGGGCGAAGGACTGGACGAACTGTGGACGCACATCGTGACGCTGGCCAGCAGCAGGTAAGCACGCCTGCCCTCACCCTCTCGGCGCTCAAGGACATGAGCGTGACCGAGCTCACCAAGATTGCCAAGGACCTCGACCTGCCGGGCGCCGGCGGGCTGCGGAAGCAGGAGCTGATTTTCGAGATCCTGCGGGCCCGGACCGAGAAGAGCGGCCTGCTCTTCTCCGAAGGGGTCCTGGAGGTGCTGCCGGACGGTTTCGGCTTCCTGCGGGCGCCCGACTACAACTACCTGCCCGGCCCGGACGACATCTACGTCTCCCCTTCGCAAATCCGCAAGTTCGACCTCCACACCGGCGACACCGTGTCGGGCCAGGTGCGGCCGCCGAAGGACGGCGAGCGCTATTTCGCGATGGTGAAGGTGGACGCGGTCAACTTCGAGCCGCCCGACCGCGCGAACAACAAGATCTTCTTCGAGAACCTCACGCCCCTCTACCCGCAGGCGCGCGTGAGCCTCGAGACCGACTCGGAGAACCTCTCCGCCCGCGTCATGGACCTGATGACGCCGCTCGGCAAGGGACAGCGCGGCCTCATCGTCGCGCCGCCGCGGACCGGAAAGACGATGCTGCTGCAGAACCTGGCCAACAGCATCACCACCAATCATCCGGAGGTGTACCTGATCGTGCTGCTCATCGACGAGCGGCCCGAGGAGGTCACCGACATGCAGCGCTCGGTGCGCGGCGAGGTGATCTCGTCCACGTTCGACGAGCCGGCGCAGCGCCACGTGCAGGTGGCGGAGATGGTGATCGAGAAGTCGAAGCGCCTCGTCGAGCACGGCAAGGACGTCGTGATCCTGCTCGATTCGATCACGCGGCTCGCGCGCGCCTACAACACGATCGTCCCGCCGTCGGGCAAGGTGCTCTCGGGCGGCGTGGACAGCAACGCGCTGCAGCGCCCGAAGCGCTTCTTCGGCGCGGCGCGCAACGTCGAGCAGGGGGGCTCGCTCACCATCGTCGCGACCGCGCTCATCGACACCGGCTCGCGCATGGACGACGTGATCTTCGAGGAGTTCAAGGGGACCGGCAACATGGAGATCCACCTCGATCGGAAGCTCGCCGATCGCCGCGTCTTCCCCGCCATCGACATCCAGAAGAGCGGCACGCGCAAGGAAGAACTGCTGCTGCCGAAAGAGGACCTCAATCGCATCTGGGTGCTGCGCAAGGTGCTCACCCCGCTCTCGCCCATTGAAGCGATGGAGCTGCTCCTCGGCAAGATGGGCAAGACGAAGAGCAACTCGGAGTTCCTCGGATCGATGTCGAAGGCGTAGCTCGCACACGCCGCATCCCCCCACGTGAGAAAATGTGTCCATGCGCTCTCGACGGTTCGGCCGGCTTGGCTGGCAGGTCTCGGAGATCGGCTACGGCATGTGGGGGATGGGCGGGTGGACCGGCTCGGATGACGAGCAGTCGTTGCGCGCGCTCGACCGCGCCGCGGCGCTCGGCTGCAACTTCTTCGACACGGCATACGCCTACGGCGCCGGCCGGAGCGAGCGGCTGCTGGGCCAGGTCCTGCGGCAGCAGCGGAACCGGCGCCTGTACGTCGCGACGAAGGTCCCCCCGAAGAACAACCAGTGGCCCGCGAAGCCGCACTACCCCCTCTCCGACGTCTTTCCCGCGTCGCACATCCGTGAGTACACGGAGAAGAGCCTCGAGAACCTCGGCGTGGAGCGCATCGACCTCCAGCAGCTCCACGTCTGGACCGACGCGTGGGCGGCCGACGATGACTGGCAGCGCGCCGTCGACGATCTGAAGTCCCACGGCCTGATCGAGGGGTTCGGCATCAGCGTGAACCGATGGGAGCCCGCGAACGTGCTGGCCGCGCTGAAGACGGGGCTCGTGGACAGCGTGCAGGTGGTCTACAACATCTTCGACCAGGCGCCGGAAGACGAGCTGTTCCCCGCATGCCAGGAGCTGGATGTGGCGATCATCGCGCGCGTGCCGTTCGACGAGGGCAGCCTGACGGGAGCCCTGACGCTGGACTCGACCTGGCCGCAGGGAGACTGGCGCAACATCTACTTCAGCCCGGAGAACCTCCGGCCGACGCTCGAGCGGGTGGCGCGGCTCCAGCAGGAGCTGCCCGACGACATGGACCTGCCGGAACTCGCCCTGCGCTTCATCCTCCACCATCCGGCCGTCGCGACCACGATCCCGGGCATGCGCGCGGTGAAGCACGTGGACGGCAACCTGCGGGCGTCCGACGACCGCCCGCTGCCCCCGGGAACGCTGGAGCGGCTGAGGAGGCACCGGTGGGACAGGACGAAGGTGATCCCGTAGCATCGAGCCTGATATAATGGCTTTCTTGGGCTACACGCGAAGGAGCACGCCGTGAAGGAAGGGATTCATCCGAAGTACCACGAGGTCGAGGTGCGCTGCGCGTGCGGCGCGACCTGGAAGACCCATTCGACCAAGCAGGATCTGCACCTCGAGATCTGCTCGGCCTGCCACCCGTTCTTCACGGGACGCCAGAAGCTGGTCGATACCGAGGGGCGCGTGGAGCGCTTCACCAAGCGCTTCGGCGCGCAGACGTCGGAATCGCGCAAGCAGGCGGCCAAGACCACGAAGGCCGCAAAGGGCGCGAAGAAAGCCCGCGCCAGCGCCTGACGCAGGCCCGGCTCAATCCAGCAGCGGAGCGGCGTCATCGCCGCTCTTTTGCTGTACGCCCATCTTGCGCTCGAGGCGTTGCAGGCGGTATTGCAGCGACTCCACGCCGCGGCGCGAACGCTCGAGGGCGAGCGCCTTGCGCGCCAGCTCGCGCGCGGCGGCGAGGTTGCGCGCGCGGTGCTCGTGGTGGACGGCGAGCGCCTCGGCGGCATCGCGCGCCAGGAGCTGCGTCCGCGGGTTGCCGTGTTGTTCCTCGTGCGCGAGCGCGAACACCTGCTGCCAGGCGTCGGCCGCTTCCGCGTGCCGGCGCGCGCGGCGGTGGCGCGCCGCGATCCGCGCCAGCGCCTCGACACGCACGTCGCGGGATGGATCGTTCGTCGCGTCGCCGAAGCACTCCATCGCGCGCGCCGCGTCGCCGTGCCGCTCGAGCAGCCGCCCGAGAGCCAGGCGCTCCCATCCATCGCGGCATTCCGCGGATCCCCCATCCACGAGCGCGAGGCCGCGCGCGGTGACGGCGGCGAGCGAGACGAGGTCCATCCGGTTGTGTTCCAGGATCGGCTCGAGCGGCGCGGGGTCTCCGGACCGGAGGAAGCGGAAATAGCGCGACGGGATCTCGAAGCCCGGGACGTCGTTCACGCGCTCGACGCCGAACAGGAATCGCTCGAGGGTCGCCAGGCTGCAGCCGCCGTCCGGGTCACACGCGCGGGTGCGCCACAGGCGGCGCGCGGGGTGCAGCATGTCCGCGTGCGGCGTGCCGCCGATCGGCGCGCGCGATCGATGAAACTGCCAGCGCATCTCCAGGAGCGGCGCGTCGAACGTGCGGCCGTTGTAGCTCACCAGCATCCCGCAGGCGGCCACCCGTTCGGCGAAGTGAGCCAGCAGCGCGCGCTCCGCCGCGTAGCTCGTGAGCAGGTACTGTTCGAGCTGCAGCGCGCCGTCCTCGAACCACGCGCAGCCGACGAGAAACGCGAGCGTGCCGGCGCCGCCGCTGAGGCCGGTGGTCTCCAGGTCGAAGAACAGCAGCGGCGCGGCGCAGGTGTCGACGGAGGGATCGAGCAGCCGGATCAGATCGACGCGATCGCAGCCGCAGGCTGAGATGCGGACCTCGCCGTGCCGGCGGTCCGGCTCGTACCGCCGCCTGACGCGAACGAACGCGGCGCGCCCCTCGCCGAGCGGCTCGCCGCCGAGCGCGTCCGCCACGCGCCCGGGATCGACGGGCTGCCCTGAGGGGCGCTCGGGCTCGTACGTCGGCTCGCGCGGGGCGGGCTGCTGCGGGGCGGGTCTTTCAGGCCCGCCTGGCGCACCCGAAGGGCCCGCCCCGCTGGTCCTTCCGGGGCCACGAGCAATCCCCCGCAGCCGCGAAACAAGGTCGCTCACGCGGGTGCTCCGGCGAGCATCTCGAGGATCTTCGACGCGACCGCCTTGGCAAACGGCCCGGTGTGCCCCTCGGGCCCCACGCACGAGGGGCAGCCCGACTCGCAGGGGCACGTCGTGATCAGCTCGCGCGTGCGCTGCAGCAGCTGCTGGTGCATCGCGTACAGCGGCTCGCTGAACCCAATCCCGCCGGGATAATTGTCGTAGATGAACACGTGCGGCTCGGTGGAGATCGCCGCGGGCGTGCTGCCGGCGCCCCCCACGCGATTGGTCCGGTCCAGGCTGCCGCCGTCGACCGACAGCCCGATGTCGTGCGCGTCGCACATCAGCAGCAGCTGCGCGACGTTCTTCATCGCGAAGGCGAGCCCCACCACGCCGTCGCGCCGATCGTCGGGCGCGAAGGGCAGCGCCGCCATGGCGCCCTGCGGAATGGTCAGCCAATACGCGCTCGTGTGCATCTGCTGCTCGGGCAAATCCAGCTCGCCGGATCCCACGTTCTCGTTCGTGTAGAACTTGATCTTCTTGAAGCCCACCACGCGCGACACGACGTGCACCTCGCCGTGGGACCGGCGCTCCGCCCGCTCGAAGGTGTCGAGGATGGTCACCTTCGTGTACGTGATCGCGTCCGTGTAGTAATCGCACTCGACGCCCCGCACGAACGCCTTGCGTCCCTCGATGTCCAGCCGCTCGACCTGGAACAGCTGCCCTTCCAGCAGGTAGATCGCCTTCTCGTGCAGCATGGGGAAGGCGCTGGTGTAATCGGTCTCGCCGATGACGCGCTCGCCGCTCGACGTCTCTTCCACGATCACGAAGTTGTCCGACGACACCGACCGCAGGCTCACCGCGTCGGCGGGGTACGACTCGTGCGTCCAGTTCCACTGGCCGTCGGCGAGCTGCACGAACCCTTCCTCCGCGATCACCGACAGGATCTCCTGCACGTTCAACGCGCCGAACTCCTCGGTGGCCGTGAACGGCAGCTCGAAGGCGGCGCACTTCACGTGGTCGAGCAGGATGTGCAGGTTGTCGGGATTCACGAGCGCGTGCTCCGGCGACGCGCCGAAGAAATACGCCGGGTTCCGGACGATGAACTGATCGATGGGCGCGCTGCTCGCGACCAGCACCGCCGCCGATCGGCTCGCGCGCCGCCCGGCGCGCCCCGCGCGCTGCCACGTGGCGGCGATCGTACCCGGGTAGCCGGCGAGCACCGCGACGTCGAGCGCTCCGATGTCGATCCCCAGCTCGAGCGCGCTGGTCGACACCACCGCGCGCACCAGGCCGTCGCGCAGCCCCTTCTCGATCTCGCGGCGCCGGGTGGGCAGGTATCCGCCGCGGTATCCACGGATCACGTCCGGCGATCCCGGCGGCCCCTGGTACGCATCCTTCAGATACGTCGTCAGGATCTCGGTGGCCAGGCGGCTCTGCGCAAAGACGATGACCTGCAGGCTGCGCTTCAGGAACTCGAGCGCCACGCGACGCGTTTCGCCGAGATACGACCGCCGGATCCCGAGCTGCGCGTTCACCACCGGCGGATTGACGAACATGAAGAACTTTTCGCCACGCGGCGCGCCGCCCTGATCGACCAGCTCGAACCGACGCTCGGTCAGCCGCTCGGCGAGCCCGCGTGGATTGGCGATGGTCGCCGACGAGCAGATGAAGATCGGATCCGACCCGTAGTGGCGGCAGATGCGCCGCAGCCGGCGGATGATGTTCGCCAGGTGGCTGCCAAAGACGCCGCGGTACGCGTGCAGCTCGTCGATGACGACGAACGTGAGGTTCTCGAACAGCTTCGCCCAGCGCGGATGGTGCGGCAGGATCCCCGAGTGCACCATGTCGGGATTGCTGAGCACGACATGCGCCCGGGATCGGATCGCGCGCCGCGCATCCTGCGGCGTGTCGCCGTCGTACGTGAAGACGCCGATCTCAGAACCGGTACGGTCCGCGATCAGGTCGGCCAGGCCGTGCAGCTCGGCGAGCTGATCCTGCGCCAGCGCCTTGGTCGGGAACAGGTACAGCGCGCGCGCCGACGGATCCCGCAGGATCTCGTTCAGCACGGGGCCGTTGTAGCAGAGCGTCTTGCCCGACGCGGTGGGCGTGATGACCACGACGTGGCGCCCGCCGCTGATGTGCCGCCAGACCTCCGCCTGGTGCGTGTAGAGATGCTCGATGCCCCGCGCGCGCAGCGCGTCCAGCAGGCGCTCGTCCACGCCTTCGGGAAAGGGGGCGTACTGCGCCGGCACCGGCGGGAGCCGCTCGACCGCCGTCACGATCGGCTCCCCTTCCGCCTGCCGGGGGATCGCGGAGCCGCCGAGACGCTGCAGCGCCTCCTCCAGCGAGCGGTCTTTGTCCACGGCGGGCGCGGGCAGCCAGTTCATGCGGATGGGCGTCGGAAAAACCGTGAAACTGTGGAATCGTAACAGCCTGCCGGGTGGCGATCAAGCGGCGAAAGGCAGTGAAAAAGGGGTCGGGAGCTTTTTTTCCTAACGATGCCGAGAAAAAAAGGCTCCCGACCCCTTTTTCACAGCGCCGCTCAACGCGACGAGTCCGATCACATTCGGGAAGATCTGCAACGCGTTCATCAGGTCGCCCCAGGCCCACACCAAATCGACCTTCGAGATGGCGCCGAATGGAATCAGCAGGCAGTAGATCCACCGGTAGGGGATCACCACGCGCGGGCCCAGCCAGTACTCGAGGAATCGTTCGCCGTAGTACGCCCAGCCAATCAACGTGGTGTAGCCGAAAAGGAACACGCAAAAGGCAACGATCCAGCCGCCAACGGTGGGAATGGCGGCGTTGAACGCCAGCGCCACGGCAGCCGTGCTCGTCTGCCCCGAAAGATTCGCCATCGTCAGCAGCACGGTCATCGCGGTGATCGTCGACGTGACGAAGGAGACGATGAAGACTTCCATGATCGCGTTGAGCCCCTGCTGGGTCGGGTCGGTCGATCGCGCGGTGCCGTACGCCACCGCGGCCGTGCCGTAGCCCGCCTCGTTGGCGTAGAGGCCGCGGGCGAGCCCGTAGCGCATCGCCACCAGGATTGCCAGCGATCCGCCGGCGGTCGCCCGGAGTGAAAACGCCTCTCTGAACACCAGGCCGAGCACTTCGGGAATGCGCGACGCGAAGGACGCGATCACGACCAGGCCGCCGGCGAGATACAGCCCCACCTTCAGCGGCGTCAGCTTTTCGGCCGCGCGCCCGATCGACGTGATCCCGCCGATGATGACCAGCCACGCGAGCACGGCGATGACGAGCCCCGAGACCCACGTGGGCACCGCGAACTGCGTATTCATCACCAGCGCGATCGAATTGGTCTGCGTGAACGGCGTCGTCGTCAGCGCGGCAATGCCCGCGACGACGGCGTAGGTCATCGCGAGGGCGGGCGATTTCAGCCCGTCCCGCAGGTAGAACATGGGACCCGATCGCGTCTCGGAACCGGTCACCTCCCGATAGCGGACTCCGAGGACCGCTTCGGTGAACTTGATGATCGCCGCGAAGAACCCGTAGCACCAGATCCAGAACAGCGCGCCGGGCCCGCCCGACACGATGCCCGCAGCCACACCGGCGATGTTGCCGGTCCCGATCGTCGCCGCCAGCGCGGTCATGAACGCCTGGAATGGCGAGAGCACCCCCTGCGCGCCCGCTTCCGCCCGCCCGAAGAACGCGCGCACGGCATCGCCGGTGCGGCGCACCTGGAGGAACCGCAGCCGCACGGTGAGGAACAGCCCCGTCCCGAACAGGACGATGACGAGGATTGGGATGAAGAGGAAGTCGGCGGTGGACTGGATGGCGGCCGAGAGCTGCGACAGCACAGCGGGACTATATCAGGCCCCGTGCCTAGATATTGGACCGCCCCTGGCACCCGTCGACGGCGACGCAGGCGCCGCTGATCCAGCTGGCGCGCTCCGAGGCGAGGAAGGCGACGAGGGCGCCGACCTCCTCCGGCCGGCCGAAGCGGCCGAACGGAAGCTCTCGGCGAACCATGTCCTCGATGCCTTGCGGGTCCTGCTGCTGGCGCTTCCACCAGGATCCTCCTTCGAACAGGATCGATCCTGGCGCGACGCTGTTCACGCGGATGTTGTCTTTCGCGAGCTGCTGCGCCATGGCCTTGGCAAGGCTGATCTCGGCCGCCTTGACGGCGTTGTACGTCATGCGGCCGCCGGATTCGCGTCCCCAGATCGACGCGATCATGATGATCGCTCCGCCGCCCCGCCGCCGCAACTGAGGAACGGCCGCACGCGACACCCGCACCGCGGGAAACAGCGTGTCATCGAAGGCGGACTGCCACTCCTCGTCCGACGTCGAAACGATATCGGCGCCAGCCGCGCGCCCCACGTTGTTCACGACGATATCCAGGCCGCCGAAGACGCTCACCGTGTGGGCGACCGCCGCTTCCGCGCCGTCACGCGTCGCGAGGTCCACCCGCACCGCCGTAATGCGGTCGGCCGCGCCGGCGGCGAGCGCCAGCTCCGCGCCGGCCTTCACCAACTGTTCTTCGCCGCGCGCGCACAGGCACACCCGGCAGCCCTCCTCGACGAGCGCGCGCGCGCTCGCAAGCCCCAGCCCCCGGCTCGATCCGGTGACGAGCGCGACTTTCTCCTTGAGCTGCAGATTCATACACCACCACGGCCGCTATTTCAGTTCGTTGAGGGCCCAGTCGAACTCCTGGTAAACGACCTTGAACTGGCCCTTCGCCAGGTACGCCCGCTCGCCCGGGAGCAGCACCGGATCGATCAGCGCGAGCACGGCCCGTTCGATCGGGCTCCTCTCCGCGAACTTCGCGGCGCGATCGCTGCCGCCGTAGGCGGCGACGAACTCCGCTTCGTGCCAGCCGATGATCGGCGAGACGGCAAGCTCCCCCGTGAGCGGGTCGATTTTCACGTGGTTCTGGTGCTCCAGGACATCCTGCGTCTGGTTGCGCAGCTGCTCCTCGAGCCGCTCGGCCGTGTATGCCTCGCTGCGCAGCCGCCCGCTGCCCAACGCGCCGCGGCCGAGCGCGAAGTACACGCGCGGGTCCCGGAACTCGGGGAGGATGCGGTTCTCGATCTGGTCCAGGGTCACCGATCGACCGGCCGCACGGTGCGCCCGCTTGTCGAATGCGCCGGGCACATGGCGAATGGTGTTGCCGCGCGGCGGGTACGCGCCCGCGACGGCCTGCAGCACGAATGCGTTGTAGGCGTTGATCCAGAACGCGATCTTCTGGTCCTTGCTCCAGCCGTCGTAGGTGGCGCGGCTGACCGCGCCGAGCGACGCGACGTAGCGGTTGAGCCGCGCCCGCTCGGCGCGCACCGCCCGGTAGTACACGAGGCCGTCCCGCACGTACAGGTCGAGGAGCTGATCGAACGGTCGATGGATCGCCTCCGCGGTGGACGGAGGTTGCTGCGAAAGCGACAAGGAAGAAGGAAGAACTGAAAAGGTGAAAAGCAGCAGAAGGGTCATCAAAGATCCTTGAGAAAACGGCCAAGCGCGCCGTTGAAGGCGCCCGGTTGTTCGAGGTTCGACAGGTGCCCCGCGCGGGGGATGGTCACGAGGCGCGAGCCGCGAATCGCGCGGTGCATCTCTTCGCTTGCGGCGGCCGGCGTCAGCGTGTCCTCCTCGCCCACCACGATCAGCGTGGGGCACGCGATGCGCGGCAGGAGCGGCCGCGCATCCTGCCGGTTCATCATGGCGTCGAGCGCGGCTTTGATCGCGGCGGGACGATTCGCTTCGATGAGCGCGCGGACGCGCGCGCCGATCTCCGGCTGGTCCCGCCTGGTGGTCTCGCCCAGCAGCTTCGGCAGCATGTCGTCGGCAATCGCACGCGCCCCGCCGCTGTCGGCGAGGTCCTGCATCGCGCGGCGTCCTGCCTTCGCCTCTTCCGAGTCAGCGGTCGCGCGCGTGTCGGCGAGCACCAGGGCGCCGAACCGGCCCGGCGCGTGCCGGTACAGGGCGAACGCGAGATAGCCCCCCATCGAAAGGCCGCCGATCACGGCCTGCGTCACGCCCCGTGCGTCGAGCAGGCGCGCGATCTCCGCCGCCCACTCGTTCATGCCCGCGCCAGGCGGGCCGCCACCGCTCTTCCCGGCCGGCTCGTTCGGCCGGCGGAATCCGCCGATGTCCGGCGCCATCACGCGCCAGCCGTCAAACGCGTCCAGCTGCGGATCCCACATCGCCGAGCTGAGGGGAAAGGCGTGCAGCAGCACCAGCGTGCGATCCGCCATCCGAGGGATCATAGCGCGGTTCGCGGTGGTATCTTCTTATGTCTATGACCAAGGGGTTCTGCCTTCCTACCGTGGTTGTCGCAATCCTCCTGACCTCGACCGGCGGTCCGGCTCTCGCGCAGGAGACGCCAACCGAACGCGAAGCCGCGCGCGACGTGCTCGAGAAAATGGCGGCGCTCGAGGCCTCGCTCGATGTGCCCTCGCTCGTGGCGACGATCGCGGGCGCCAATCATGCGCGCGACGCCGTCGCCGCGCGCGCCCGCGCGCTCATGGCGTCCGAGTTTCTCGCCCTCAGCGACGATATCTGCACGCATCCGGAGGTCGGCTACAAGGAAACGCGGTCGGTCGAGAAGCTGGCCGCCGCGTTGCGCGCCCACGATTTCGACGTCCAGGTGGGAACCGCGGCGGCCGCCTTCGACACGGCGTTTGTCGCACGCTACAAGCGCAACAACGGCTCCCCCCAGCTTGGCGTCATCGTCGAGTACGACGCGCTGCGCGGCACGCAGGGGGCGTTTCACGGCGACCAGCACTGCGCGCAGGGGCCCGTGGGCATCGCCGCGGCGGTGGCGGTGGCGGAGTTCCTGACGAAGAACGGCCTGCCCGGGAGCGTGACCGTCTTGGGCACGCCCGCCGAGGAGCTGCTGGACCCGTCGGCCAAGACCGTCATGCACCGCAAGGGGGTCTTCGACGGGATGGACGTCATCGTCCGCAGCCATGCCGGCACGCAGACGTCGCGCCCGGCGCCGGGCTTCGGCACCTGCTGCCTGAATATCGACGGCGTGCGCTACACGTTCGGCGGCGCGCCCGCGCACCAGATGACGTCGTGGAACGGCCGCAACGCGCTCGAAGCCGTCATCCACCTGTTCAACAACATCGACGCCGTGCGCAGCAGCATCAGGCCGGAGGCCCGCATCCAGGGCATCATCACCGAGGGAGGCAGCGCCCCCAACGTCGTGCCGGATCGCGCGCAGGCGGACTTCTACATCCGTTACCCGGACGAGGTGTACCTGCGCCAGGTCCGAGAGTTCGCGGATAACGCCGCGAAGGGGGCGGCGCTCGCCACCGGCACGGTCGTGAAAATCGACAACTACGGGCAGGCGCGCGACGGCATCGCCACGGCGACGCTCGCCGAGGGCGCGTTCGCGCTGATGAAACTGTACGGCGCGCGCAAACTGGCGCCCGCCCCGGGCAAGCCGCAGGGTTTCGAAGAGAGCGGCAGCGTCTCGCGCGACATTCCCGGCACGGGCTTCTCGGCGTATACCTCCGACTGGCCGAACCACACGTACGAGATGGAACAGGACAACCTGAAGCCGGTCGGCCACGACGGGTTCACCGTGCAGGCACAGGCGATGGCGGCCCTGCTCCACCAGTTCGCCACGCGCCCTGAATACCGCGCCGCGGTGAAGAAGGAGTTCGAGGGGATCAAGGGGCTCTTCGGCGAGTATCTCGCCGCGCTGGAGAAGACGTACGCGGTGCCGAAGGTGAAGGAGATTCAGTAACCAGGCGACTCTTCCGTCCAGATCACGAACGTGAACACCTTCCTCCCGCGCCCGAAGTCCAATTCGTACAGCTCGGTGCGCCCGCCGTTGGTGCTGCGCACCAGGCGGCCCCACTGCCCGGGACCTTCGAGATCGATCTGGTCCATCGCGGCGGGATTGCCGGTCGGCGCCTGTCCCACGGTCGTCGTGCTGTCGAGATGCGCATAGATGGATTCGAGCTGCTCGAAATCATGCGCGTTGGGGTGCTCGTTGCTCGGCGGGCCGTCCGGATCGCTCGTGTAGTCCATGCAGGACCCGAGGTTCGCGTTGTTGAAGTTCTCGTCCTGGTGATCCAGTCCGAAATCGTGGGCCAGCTCCTGGCACATCACGAGACGACGCCACGCAGGCGTGTTGTATGTCGCAGTGCTGAAGTACGTGTCGTTCACCTTCGTGATCGCCTGCGTGATGTGCAACCCGCTGATCCAGATCTGCGCGAGGCCGAGCCAGCCGGTGTTCCCGTACCGCGCGTTGCAGGCTTCAATGCGACCGGCCGTCGGCCGGCAGCTCTTCGGCCGCGTGCCCCCAGCGACTTCCGCGAGCTGAATGACGCGCGACTGGTTCCAGTCCGCGATGGCCTCATCGAGGTACGCGTCCCAGTCCGCGTTGACGTTGTCTCCTGTCTTGATCGTCGCGGGATTGCTCGTGCGGGCCCAGTGATAGCCTCCCCACGAGTGGCTGGCATAACCGGTGGCCAGCGTCGCCATGGCAAGCACGACACCCAGGGCGAGTGGACGAAACTGACGGGGCATCTTCATGCGGAGATCCTCCTCTCCAGCGAGAGGCACAAAGGTAAGTGGAAGGTCCCGCGGCGTCAACGTCCTTTTTTGTAATCCGAAATGCCCTCGACAATCAGCAGATCGGCGGAAGAAGTAGCCTGCCGGAGGGCCTTGGCGCCGGCGTATTCCGGGGAGTCGTACCAGGCCTGGGCGCGCTCGACGCTCGGAAATTCCAGGATCACGAGCCGTCTTGGCGCCCATTTCCCCTCCCGCACCTGCACGGCGCCGCCGCGGACGAGGAAGCGGCCGCCATAGGGAGGAAGGGTGGGGGGCACCATCCGCTTGTAGTCTTCGTACCGGACCGGGTCTTTCACGTCCACACTCACCACGATGTACGCGGGCATGCACGCCTCCTTGTTCAGCCGCGTGCATGCTAGCATGCACGCCAGCGGAGGCAGCCGTGGCCGGTCTTCATCCTCAGATTGTCCATTTCGCGATCGCGCTCCTCGTCGTCGGCGTCCTGTTTCGACTCGTATCGCTCTGGCGGCGGCCGGCGTTCGTCGGTCCGGCCGCGCTCGTGCTCCTGGGCCTGGGCACGATCGCGGCGGTGCTCGCCGTGCGGTCGGGCGACGCCGCCCACGGACCCGTCGAGCGGATTCCCGGCGTGCGCGCGGCCGTCGTGGAGCACGAGGAGTGGGGCGAGCGCGCGCGGAACGTGTTCTTCATCGTCATTGGCCTCGAGGCGGTTGGCCTGCTGATGCTGCGATCGCCGAAGTCGCGGCACGTCTACATGGCGTCGGCAGCCGTCGGACTGGTGGGCGTGTTCTGTGTCTACCAGGCGGCCGCGCACGGCGGGCGCCTGGTGTATTCCTACGCGGGAGGGGTCGGCATCCGCTCCGGCGATCCGGCCGACGTGGAGCGGCTGCTGCTCGCGGGCCTCTATCAGCAGGCACAGGTGGATCGGCGCGCGGGGCGCGCCGCCGAGGCGAACGCGCTGCTGATGCAGGCCGCGCGCCGCCATCCGAACGACATGGAAGTCCAGCTCGCGGCGGCCGAATCACAGCTGGTGGATCGCCACGATCCGCAATCGGCACTCGCCGCGCTGCGCGCGATCTCTCCACCTGAGGAGAACCGGAGCCTTCGCGTGCGGCACGGCCTGCTCACGGCCAACGCACTCGCGCTCGCCGGACAGCGCGAAGGGGCGCTTGCCGTCCTGCAGGGGCTCCAGACCGCGTATCCCGACGACACGCGCATCAAGCAGCGGATGGAGGCGATCAGGATCGGCAAGCCGCAGTAGTGGAAGGCTCCCCCACGCTCAGGGACATCGCCGTTCTCTTCCTGCGGCCTGGCGCCACCGCCTTTGGCGGGCCAGCGGCGCGCTCGATGGCGTGAACGCGGCTTCGCTCGCGCTGATCGCGCTCGTGACCTGGCAGCTGGGCCGGTCCGCGCTCGCCGATCCGCTCGCGATTCTGCTCGCCGCAGCCGCGCTGCTGGCGCTGCTCGTCTGGCGGGTGAACTCGACATGGCTCATCGCGGCGGGAGCGGTTGCCGGATTGATGGGCTGATGAGCGCTTCGATATCAGTTGTGGGACGGACCTATCGGGTCTGCCCGCGCGAGCCTGAAGGCTCGCGCCACGCCCGGATCGCGCGCAGGAACATCTCTCCGAGCTCCTCCGCCTTGCGCGCGCCGATGCCGTACACGCCGTACAGCTCGTCGATCGTGCGCGGCTTCAACCGCGCCATCTCGCGCAGCGTCGTGTCGTGGAAGATGACGTAGGGGGGCACGCCGCGGGCGCGCGCGACCTCGAGCCGCAGGGCGCGCAGGCGGTCGAACAGCTCGCGGTCCACGTCCTGCCACGACTCCGCCTCGGGGCGTGAACGCCGCGCCGGCTTGTCCTTCGACGGGCGGCGCTGCCGCGCGAGCTTCAGGTCCGGCCGGGCAGCGGGATCCTTCAAGAGCGCGACGCCATCGGGCGTCAGCACGAGCACCGGCATGGCCTCGTCTGTCTGCCGCAGCAGCCCCGCCGCGACGAGCTGCTCGATGTAGCCGCGCACCTCCGCGATGGGCGCGTCGCTCAGCAGGCCGAACGTGCTCAGCTGGTGGTGGCGTCGCGCGCTGACCTGCTCGCTTTCGCTTCCGCACAGGACGTTGGCGACATGCGCGGCGCCGAAACGCTGTCCCACCCGCGCGACGCACGACAACACCTTTCTGGCGACGATCGGCGCGTCGGCCGCCGGCTCCAGCTCGCCGAGGCAGAAGTCGCAGGCATCGCATCCGTCGCGCTGATAGCGTTCGCCGAAATAGCCCACGAGATGCCTGTGGCGGCAGCCGACCCCGGACGCGTAGCGTTCCATGTCGCGGAGCAGCCGTCGGCGCGCATCCGTCAGCTCTCCCGCGCGGTCCAGCATGGTGCGCCAGCGGATGGTGTCGGCGATCGAATAGATCAGCACGCACTCGGCCTCGAGGCCGTCCCGGCCGGCGCGGCCGGACTCCTGCTGGTAGTGTTCCAGCGACTGCGGCGCCCCCGCGTGGACCACGAATCTCACGTCGGAGCGATCGATCCCCATCCCGAACGCCACGGTCGCCACGATGAGGTCGACCTCCTCGTTGATGAACGCGTCCTGGTTCGCGTGGCGCTCCCCGTCGGGCAGTCCCGCGTGATACGGACGCGCTCGAATGCCGGAGTCGGCCAGCCAGGCGGCCAGCGCGTCCACCTCGCGCCGCGAGGTGCAGTAGACGATCCCCGCCTCCCCCTTGTGGCGTCCGAGGATCTCGAGCAGCTGTCGTTTCAGCGTGGCGCGCGGCAGCACGCGATAGATCAGGTTCGGCCGATCGAAGCCGCCCACCAGCTCCACCGGATCGTGCAGCCCGAGCTGCGTCACGATGTCGCGCCGCACGCGCGCGGTCGCCGTCGCGGTGAACGCATGGAGGCTGGCGTCCGGCCAGATCTCGCGCAGGCGCCCGAGCTGCCGGTACTCCGGCCTGAAGTCGTGTCCCCACTGGCTGATGCAGTGCGCTTCGTCGATGGCGATGAATCCGACGAGGTCCGGAACGATCGCGCGGAACGTCTCGCTGCCCTCGCCAACGAGCCGCTCGGGCGAGACGTACAGCAGTCGATACCGGCCGCCGCGCAGCCCCGCGATGACCGACGACTTCTCTTCCGTCGTGAGCGAGCTGTTGAAGCAGGCTGCGGGCACGCCGTTCCCGACGAGCGTGTCCACCTGGTCTTTCATCAACGAGATGAGCGGCGAGATGACGACGCCCAGGCCCGGGCGGACGAGCGCGGGCGCCTGGAAGCACAGCGACTTCCCGCCGCCGGTTGGCAGCACGACGACCGAGTCGCGTCCCTCGAGGATGGCCTCCATCGCTTCGCGCTGGAGCGGGCGGAACGACGAGTAGCCCCAGTAGCGCGCCAGGACGTCGTGCAGGCCGGTCACGGCCCGCTCCGCGTGACGACCCACGCAATGGCGGCCGCGATGATCATGAACCCGGCCGCGAGCAGGAACGGCGCGCCGGGGAGCGCGTGGATGAACGCCGCGAAGATCACGGTGAACAGCGCCGGGCCGACCATGCCGGTCATGCCCATGACGCTGCTGTTGGCACCGGACAGCTGTCCCTGTTCCGACGGGCTGACGCGCCTGGTCATCAGCCCCTGCGCCGACGGCCCGTAGAGACCCATCATCGAGAAGATCGGCGTCACGGCCGCGAACCACCACCCGGTGGGCGCGAGCCCGTACGCGGCGAAGCCGCAGGCGCCGAACAACAACCCTGTGAGCAGCGCGCGCCGCTCGCCAAGCCGCGCGACGAGCGGCTTCACCAGGCCTCCCTGCACGATCACGCTCAGCCCGCCGATCAGCGCGAGCATCAGGCCCATCGTGCGCTCCTCCCAGCCGTACCGAAAGCCGGCATACAGGACGAACACGCTCTGGAGCACCTGGTGCGAGAGGTAGTAGAGAAAATTCACCGAGGCGAGCCCGAGCAGCTCGGGATGCGAGCGCAGCAGCCGCAGCGCGCCGAGCGGATTCGCGCGGGTCCACGAGAAGGGGCGGCGCTTCTCGGCGGGCAGCGACTCGGGCAGGATGAGCGCGCCGTAGCTGGCGTTGACGAGCGTGAGCGCCGCGGCGCCCCAGAACGGGTACCGCGGATCGTAGCTGCCGAGCACGCCGCCCACCGCGGGCCCGAGCACGAACCCGACGCCGAACGCCGCGCCGAGCACGCCGTAGCTGGCGGCGCGTCTTTCCGGCGGCGTCACGTCGGCGATATACGCGCTCGCCGTCGTGAAACTGGCGCCGGTGACCCCCGAGATCAGCCGTCCGAGGAACAGCCAGCCGAGCGACGGCGCCAGCGCCATGAAGACGTAGTCGATCCCCAGCCCGAAGTTCGACAGGAGGATCACCGGGCGGCGGCCGAACCGATCCGACAGGGATCCCAGCACGGGCGAGAAAAAGAACTGCATCAGCGCCCAGATCGTGCCGAACAGCCCGTAGATCTCCGCCGCCCGCGCGGTATTGCCGCCGAGAAAATCCTCCACCAGCCGCGGCAGCACGGGGATGATGATGCCGAAGGCGAGCACGTCGAGGACGACGGTGACGAAGATGAAGGCGATGGCCGCCCGGCGCGGCGCGGATCCGATGCGTGGCTCCAAACGGCTACGATAGCAAATCCCGCCGGAGTCGGGTGCAGGCGAACTGAACTGCTGCGGAAATCAACGGTCGTCGGTGAGCGCGAGGTACAGGGCGACGGGGGCGAGAACCAGCCACGCGGCGGCGGCGAGCTGCACGCCGCGATTGGCAAGCGCGGCAAGC
Source organism: Acidobacteriota bacterium (assembly GCA_016184105.1). NCBI lineage: Bacteria > Pseudomonadati > Acidobacteriota > Acidobacteriota bacterium. The sequence continues at coordinate 52,370 of JACPDI010000065.1, read as the reverse complement.
GCGGCTTCCCCGGCGGCGCGCGCGTCGATGGCAGGCAGCGCGATCGCAGACACCCACGACCGCGCGCCCACGACCCACGCCCACACGGCTGGCGCGACGGCCATCAGGCCCATCACGAGCGCGGCGCACGCGAAGGCCAGCGCCACCTGCGGCGCAAGGCTGAGCGGCCGCGCCGCAGCGCGCGCCGCGTCCTCGCGCGCGCGCAGCTGCGCGCGCCACCACACGAGGCCGGCCGGCGGAAGCGGCAGCCGGTCGCGCTCCGCGTTGGAGTCTTCCAGCAGCACGCCCGCAACATCCACGAGATCGGCGCATACGGGACACGCGGCGACGTGCCGCCGCAATGCCTCGTCACAGCGGGCCGGCCACCGGCGCGACGCGACCGCGTCGAGAACGTCCTGCTCCCACGAGCACTCGTGGACGCTCATCGCCCGATCTCCCTGGCGCCGGGGGCGCCCGCACGCAGCAGGCTGGCCAGCCTGCGCCGCGCGCGGAACAGCAGCGGCTTGATGCTCGCCGGCCGCAGTCCCAGCGCGCCGGCGATCTCGCGATGCGACCATCCCTGCCCGTACGCCAGCCACAACAGCCCGCGTTCCCGTGGCTTGAGCCGTCCCATCGCCCGGCCGACGTCGGCCCGTGTTTCGGCGTGCGGTGCCGTGCGGTCGCCGGCGGAAGCGAGATCCTCGACGGCACCGGTCGCACCGGCGACCGGATCCGCGCGCCGGCGCCGCCGGCGGTCGCGCGCCACGTTGGTGGCAATCGTGAACAGCGAGTTCCGCCGGTGCTCCTCGCTTTCATACCGCGTTCGGCCGCGCAGGAACCGGTAGTAGGTCTCCTGGAGCAGGTCGTCGGCCTCCCGCGGATCGGCCACGCGCGCGAGGTACGACCGCAGCGGGCGCGCCGTGCGGTCGTAAAAACCGCGGAAGGTATCCTCGTCCATTTCCAGCGCGACGTGGTCCTCCGCGTCCGCCGCCCGGGCGCGCAGGCGTTCGATGTCGGCAAGCGTGAGGGTCATCAGACGTCAGCGGGCCCCTGCGCGGGGCGCCCGAACAACGGCTCGAACAAACCCATGCGGCGTGAGATGGCGTAGGCCACCACGGCGGAGAACACAAACCCGAGACCCAGCGCCAGCGCGAGCACGCCGAAGACCCACAGCGCCCCACCAATCTCGGGAATGACGCGGGTGCTCACAAACAGCAGCCCCAGACCGCCCAGCGCGAGCACGACACCCGCCTGCACCGACCAGAGGATTCTCGAAACGGGTGCGGCGAGCGGCCGCGACGGCCCGTCAGCCAGCATGGGACCGGACTCCAGGAAGCGCCGCCCCGCCGGCGTCTCGATGTACGCCAGCAGGTCCTGGTTCGTCGCGAAGCGATCGAGGATCTTGGTGTGTGTCTCGGCCTGGAGCCGCGACAACCGCGACCAGCGCCGCCAGTCGATCAGGGTCTTGACCAGCCAGATCAACGACCCGGTCACCGTGAGGAAAATGGCGAAGACGCCCACCCCTTCGAACGTGTTGCGCCACATGGCGATCGTCGCCGTTTTCGCGTCCTCCGGCTGCCACGATCCGTCTGCCCCCTCCACGACCGAAAGGAAATAGCCGGGGTTGTGGATCACCTCTGGATGCGCCGCCAGAAACGAGGCGAGCGCCGGATACGCCGACAGATACCCCGGGTTGCTCAGCAGCGACGGATCCATCTTGAACACCCGGCCGATCGCGGGCGGATACCGCTCGAGGATCGCGTCGAGCTGCTGCCGCGTCTCACGGGCGTCCCGATCGTCGGGGAACGGCGCCGCGGGGGCCGGTTGCGCGGCTGGGCGCTGGGGCTGGCCTGCCGTCTCCTGCCGGGCCCCCACCACGCCACCCACGATCAACATCACCAACGCGATCGCCGCGAGTCTCCGTGCCAGTCGCATATGAGTGCTCCTGCTTGATGAATACGCAGGAGCGCCCGAAAGGTTAACGCGCCCTCAGCAGGGCGTTGAACACCAGCTTGAACGTGCCGTGGGTCTGCGCGCGGTGTTGCGGCCTGAACCCGGCCAGAACGACGCGGCCCGCGCCGTGCGCGACCGACACCATGGCGGCTTTTTTGGCGATGATCGGCCCTCCGAGCAGCCAGCCGCTTTGCAGGATGTCGCGGTCCGCATAGGTGGCGATGACCTCCACCTGCTCGTTGCGCTCGGTCGGCGCGATCTCGTAGACCTGGCTGCCGGCGAGAAACGTCACGAGCCCCTGCGTGGGCATGCCGAAGGCCAGCGGGTTGCGCGTGTTGAACGTCACGCGAAGCGTCGATCCGGGGCACCAGAACTCCGTCGTCTTCCGCCCCGCCACTACGTTGCGGAGCGGCAGGCCGAAGCGGTCGATCGGAAGCGCGCCTGCCTCGCCGAAGGTCAGCAGCGTGCCCCCCTTCTGCACGAACGCCTTCAGCGCGTCCACCCCTTCGCGGCCGAAGCCGGACCGGTACTCCGGCGGGATGTTCTGCTCGCCGCCGCCGGACCCGCCGCGGCCCGCGGCCGCGCCTTCCGGACGCTCACCCGTCATGGCCGCGACGGAATCTGCGGGCAGAACGACGACGTCGAACCTCGACTCGAGTCCGCCAGCCTTGACGTCCTTGTCAGACAGCGACGTGTACGCGAAGCCCCACTGCTCGAGGAGGAATCGCGTCCATCCCTCGTCCATGTTGCCGCCGCCGTAACGCTGGTACATCCCGATACGCGCGCGCGTGATCTCGTGCGCCTGCTTGACGTCGGTCCTGAGGGGCGCGAAGTCGACACCACTGGCTTTCGCGGCGTCTGCAAGCGCCGGCTCGGGCGCCGATGCGACGAGGAAGTCTCCGGCCTTCACGCGGCCGTCCGGGCTGTCCTCGGCGGCGCGGCGGACCGCGACGTTCTTGTCGAGCAGAACATTCACCGCGCGGAAGCTGTCGTTCTGGCGCCCGTCGAGCACGAACCCGGCGGCGCCCTTCGCGATCGAGCCCGCGGCCGCAATCTCGGCTACCTTCACGAGATCGGCGTTCACCGCGTGCTCGACCGGCTCGACGGCGACCCCCATGAACTCCGCCATTGTGTCGGTGGACATGTCGTACGGGCGAATCGGGTTGTTCTCGCGGTCGCGCGTGTAGGTGTTATCGGGGTAGAACGTGCGGCCGAGCAGCCACCGCGCGACCCCCATCTTGGGCTGCGCCATCGGCACGACGAACGATCCGGCCCCGAAGACCATGCCGCCGGATCGGAACTCGCCTTTCGACTGCTGGACTTCGATTCCCTGCGTCAGGAGCTTCTGCACGAGCTTCAGCGCCGTCAGCGGATCGTGCTGCGCCGCGGGAATCACGTACGCGGCCGGGTTTCCCTTCGCGCCACGCTCGGTCTGCCGCTTCGCCTTGAGATACGCGTTCCACAGCACGGTTTCGCGGTTGCGCGCCGCCAGGTCGAGCGCCGCCCAGGCCGAGATCTTCTGTTGCTCGACGATGTCGCGGAGCCGCCACCAGCCGCCGGGCCACGGGTTCGGGAACGTCGTCTGTTCCTCGTAGGCCGGCAGCCCGCGCGTGTCGCCGCGCAGCTGGTCGGGATGGATGTAGAGCGGCGTCGCGAGGCGCGCGCTGGCCGACTCGGTGAGCATGCCGGCGATGTTGTGGAACGGCGTGATCCAATGGAACCCGAAATGCCCCCAGCCCGAATAGATGGCGGCGTTCACGATCCCGGGCTTGCTCTGCTCCTCTTCCTTGTAGGCGATGTGCCCGCCGTACCAGCTCATCTCGCGCCAGACGAGCGGATCGGCGGATGGCCGGACCGGCTCGGCGTACGGCGGCACGTACAGCCGCGCGCCGTAGCTGCCCATGTGGTGGTGATCGATGTAGGCCTGCGGGATCCACTCGCGGAACAGGATCTTCGCCATGTACTGCGACTCGATCATGTTCGTCTGGAACGCATCGCGGTTGTTATCGTGCCCCACGTACTTGTGATACAGCCAGGGCAGACTGGAGCCCTCGTACTCGGTGCCGACGTACTTGCGGTACCAGTCGGTGACCATCACCTGGCCGTCAGGGTTGAAGGAGGGCACCATCAGGAAGATGACGTTGTCCAGGATGCGTCGGGTTTCCGGGTCGTCGCGCGCGATCAGGTCGTAGGCGAGTTCGGGCGCCATCTGGCTGCCGCCGACCTCGGTGGCGTGCAGCGACATCGACTGGACGATGACGGCCTTCCCGTCGGCCACAATCTTCCTGATCTCCGTTTCGGGGACGCCGCGCGGATCGCTCAGCTTCGCATTCATCTGCCGGTAGTGTTCGAGCTTCGCCAGGTTCGCCGGCGAGGAAATGAACGCCAGCAGGAAGGGCTGCCCCATCGTTGAGGGGCCCATGTCGACCACGTTCATCCGGCCGCTCTGTTTCTCGAGCGTACGGAAGTACTCGACGATCCGGTCCCAGCGTGCCAGCTTGCGGTCGGCGCCGAGCTGGTGCCCGAAGAACTTCTCGGGCGGCGTCACCTGCGATTGCGCGAGCGGAGAAGAGACGAAGGCGAGCGTGACGAGCCATGACAAGCACACGTTTCGCATCGGGAGCGCTCCGAGGGAAGGTTGTAGGGAGGGTTGTATCAGATTAAGGGGGGTTCCGCCCGCATCAAAAAAAACGGCCGGCCGCCCTTGCGGACGGCCGGCCGTTCCCACGAGAAGCGTCGTTTCGGGGAGGGACGCCTTCGGTGGGTGCGAGCGTTCAGAACATGTACAGGATCCGGAAGAACCCCGTGCTGCCCTTGTACGGGCGGCTCCCGTACCCGAGCGTCAGTTCACCCAAGTAGTCGACGCGCGGCGTGCCCGTCGCGGCGCCGACCGCGTTGACCGGGCCGTAGGTATCGACCGCCGCCCAGTCGTTCACGTCGAACTTCTCGTACCAGTAGCCGATGCCGACGCCGACCTTCTTCGTGAAGAAGTAGTTCAGGTCGGCCGTCAGGCGCTTCCACGTGTTGCTGACCTCGGGCAGCGCCTCGAACTGGTTGATAGACCGGTAGTAGTCAATGCGCGGCCCGCTGTGGACGAACGCGTTGTCCGAGTCCATGTAGTCATAGGTCACGCTCAGGTCGGTGTTCTTGATCGCCTTCACGAGCGTGAGATACAGCTGCACGTTGTTGACGGTCTCGTCGTTGTCGAGCGCCCAGTTGCGGCTCGGGTCGGTCCAGCCGGCATCCGGCGCGGGGTTGGTGTTCCGCGACATCTGCGTCGAGGAGAACTCCTCCCGCCCGTAGTTGAACCCGAGCGCCACCTTGTCCACCGGCATCACGTTGACGCCGACGTTGAAGGCGGTGTTGTCGTTGTTCAGCAGCCCCAGCTGGTGGTTGTCGCCGTTGTACTCGTCCTTGCCGGCGGCGAACGACGCGGTGAAGTCCACCTTGGCCACCGGCGTGAAGACGAACAGCACCGTGCCGCGGTTCCGATCGCGCTCCGCATCGTCGTAGAGGCGGGCGATCGGCTGCGTGCCGCTGTCCTCGAAGAACTCGAGGCCGAAGCTGTCCCCCCTGCGGGTGGTGAACTCGTACTGGCCGCGCACCATCACGTACTGGTTGCCGATCGTGTCGACCGACACCCGGAGCGTGTTGTCCGTGAGCGTTTCGAAGCCGCGGTGGTTGTGCTCCATCGCGTCACGCGCGTAGCCCACGCGGAACGCGGTGTAGCGCACGAGGTTGAACGTCGCCGTCGCATCGAACTGGTTGTGCGTGATGTCGTACGGCTCGATCTCGCCGCCGGTCTCCTCCGGCACCGCGTCGAAGCGCACGTACTCCGTCGCGTCGAAGGCCGGCGTCCGGTTGTCGCGGTCGTTGTAGCGGTACCGCGCGTTGAGCCCGACGTACCGGTTCGGGCGCGAGTTGAACGAGAACTGCGCGTTGATGCCGCGCACTTCCGCTTCCGCCGTCGGGCGCTCGAGCGACTGGAGCCCGTGGAAGTTCGCCAGGACCGCCGGCGAGTTGATCACGCTGTTAATCGTCCACGGAATCAGCTCCTCGTCCTGCTTCGACGTGCTGTAGGCGAAGGTGCCGGTGAACGTGCTGCGATACGGGAGCTTGTACATCCCGGTCGCGCTGATCACGTTCATGTTGTTGCTCGGCGCCAGCGACATCTGGCCGCGGCCGGGGCCGTTGCCGTTGCTGTAGCCGCTGGGATCGTAGAACGGCGCCACGCCGCGGTTGTAATCGGTCGCGCGGTTCGGGTTGTCCCAGACCAGCGTCTGGATGTCGTTGTTGAACCACGACGCGCCCCACGCCAGCCGCAGCATGCCCTGCTGGCTGGCCCACTCGACGCCCGCCGAGAAGTCGTTCGTCCGGTTGTCGAGCGGCAGCGGAAGCTCCGCGGCGTTGTTGAATGCGAACGCGGCGCCCCACGGCTGGTAGCCGTCCTTCTTCGCCGTCTGGAAGGCGAAGTCCACCGAGACGTCGGACGTCGCGTTGAGGCTCGCCATGAAGCCGGCCGTCTCACGCTTCGACGTCAGCTCGAAGACGCGGGACAGCCCCTGGTAGGTGGATCCGGCCGCCACCTGCGCGGCGCTGATCGGCACGCCGATGTACCCCGGCGCCCGGTTCTGGATGGCCGTGCGGGTGGCCGTGTCGAGCGTCAGCGTGTTGCCCGAGATGCTCCACGGGGACGGGTTGTTGTAGCCGTAGTTGAGCGGCGTGCCGTCGAAGAAGAACGCCACCTTCGCGCGGCCGCCGTGGTAGTCGGCGAAGTACTCCTGGTCGTCGTACCCGATGTTCCGGGCGCCGGCGTTGAACAGGTACGAGTCGCCTTCACGCGCGATGCTCACGCGGGTGAACGCGCCGTCCTGCAGATCGCGGAACCGCTCGTACTGCGCGATGTTGCCCGAGCTCATGTCGGGGCGGAACCCGAAGTCAATCGTCCCGGTCCAGGGCATCGCCGCCGGACCGGTGGCCGGCGTGGTGTCGGCCGGCGTGGGCGCCTGCTGCTGCGCGAACACGAGGTTCGCGGAGGCCAGCAACAGCGCCGCAGTCACTGTCGTCAATCTGTTGCGCATGCAAACCTCCTCTAGCGCAGGAACGCTTTGCCCGACGGCGCGTTCGAGCCGTGGACGAGCTGGTGGCAGGACACGCACGACCGCCCGAAGATCTTGTTGGCGTTCGTGGAGTTCTTCAGCAGGTAGCCTTCGTACACCGTGGGAGGATGCCGCGCGGTCACGTGGCAGCGCTGGCAGAGGAACGGCATCTTCGCCGAGAGCATCCGGTCGTTGTTCGACCCGTGCGGATCGTGGCAGTTGACACAGCCGTCCGCAACCGGGGCGTGCTCCCACAGCGTCGGCCCGCGCTTCTCGGCGTGGCAGCTCGTGCAGCTCTCGTTGACCGTGGTGCCCGTCTTGAGCAGCCGCATGTTGGCGGTGCCGTGCGGGTTGTGGCACGACGAGCAGGACAGCTTGCCTTCGCGAACCGGCATGTGGCTCGCCCGGTTCATCTTGTTCACGACGTTACGATGGCAGCTCGCGCACAGCTCCTGCTCGCTGGCGGCCTTGATCTGCGACGGCCCCTTCGACGCGTGCACGCTGTGGCAGGTCAGGCAGCCGACGTTGCGCTGATCGTGCTGGCTGCCGGCCCACAGGGCGTGCGTCGTCTTCGTGTGGCAGGTCGTGCAGGTCTCGCTCGCTTCGCTCGCGCTGAGCGCCTGCGGGCGGATGATCTTGGTCTTGTCGCCTTCGCCTTCCACGTGCGCCTTGCCGGCGCCGTGGCAGCTCTCGCAGCCGTGGTTGGCCGCGGGGGTCTTGGCGTTCGTCCTCAGGCCGTGAGCGGTGCCGGTGTATTCCTTCCCCTCGTGACACGTCAGACAGGTTTCCTCTCCGACGAAGTCCTCGGGGCTCTGGGCAACGGCCGCCTTGAGAGCCTTGGCCGCCGGCGCTGCCGGCTTCTTCGCGGCGGTCGCGCGGGCCGCCCCGATCACGCCGACGAGTGCGATCAGCATCGCCATCGCCAGCGCCGCTCTCGTGAAATAGCGGGGTGAGTGCATATGAGGTCGCTCCTGCATGAAAAGGGAGCGAAGTGAAGGTGTGCTCCCCGCGCAGTATCAAGCGAACCCCGTACCGCGCCGCCGCCGCGCGCGCCGCGGCACGTCCGCTGAAAAAAGCCCCGGTTTTGTTACGGATTCCCGCAAGCGACCGCAGAAATTTCTTGCGCGACTCGACGGGATTCCGTCTACGGCCGCTTCGACTGCCGCTCCTTCGGCGAACGCGCGTGCGCCGAATCGATGCGTGATGAAGAATTCAACGGGATCCCGGCGGCGGGGCGATCCAGCTCCTCGAGTGCCGCCGCGATCGTCTCCACCGCGTTCGCGTAGAACTCGCGCGAGATCGTACCGAAATCATCGCTGGCCTTGTGGTGGTGGGCCACGTCCTCGACCCCGAAGTACACGAAGGGGATGCCGAGCTGGTGGAACGCGTAGTGGTCCGACCCGCGGGTCCAATCCTCGACGCGCGGAGCGCCCGGACCGTCGTGCCCGAAAACCAACCGCACCGCGGCGCGGCGCGCCACGCGCTGGAGAGCTGGCTTGAGGTGCGGATGGTGGAAGGTGCCCGCCGCGTAGAGCGTGTTCCCGGGATCGCGCGCGATCATGTCGAGGTTCACGTTGGCCACGATCGCGTCCCGGCTGACGGGCGGCGCGTCGAGGAGGGCGCGCGCCCCGGCCAGGCCGGCCTCTTCCGCGTCGAGCGCGGCGAAGATGAACGTGTGCGCCGGCGGGTGTGCTGTCAGAGAGGACGCCAGCGCGAAGAGCGCCGCGGTACCCGAGGCGTTGTCGTTCGCGCCGTTGAACACCACGCCGTTGCGCACGCCGAGGTGGTCGTAGTGCGCGGTGACCACGAAAGCGAGACCGGGACGAATGCGTCCGCGCACCACGCCGATGACGTTCGTTCCGCGCTGGCGCGCCGGCGTCCCCCCGGGTCGTGCCGCGAACGTGAACGCCTGCTCGTAGGCGCCGCCCACGGGCTCGAGGCCGGACTCGCCGAACCGGCGGACGATGTAGGCGCGCGCGCGGTCGTGGCCGGCAGTGCCGGGCCTGCGCCCTTCCATCTCGTCGCTTGCCAGCAGCTCGAGATCCCGCAGGAGCGCGGTGGCGTCGATCCCCGGCGCAGCGGCCAGCGACAGCGACATGGCCGCGGCGCACAGCAGCCGGCTGTTCATCACAAGGCTCTCGCGTAGCAGAAGACGTCCTGCGGATCGCCGGACGCAAGATTGGGAAACTCGTGCGCCCCCGGCCGCGCCGCTTCGCGTGCGAAGCCGCATTTCTCGAGCACGTGCCACGACGGCCGGTGCGCCGTGTGACAGAGCGCGTACAGCCGCGTGACGCCGAGGTCGCGCGCGAGACCCACCATCGCGCGCAGCGCTTCGGTGGCGTAGCCGCGTCCCCACGCGTCTTTCGCCAGCACGTAACCGGTCATCGCGCGGTCGGCGCGCTCGAACGCGAGCCCCGTGCCGCCGAGAAGCCGTGACGTGCCGCGATCGACAATGACGTAGGGCCCGGCGGGCCACCGCGCCCACTCGGCGTCGCTGAAGGCCAGAAAGGCCCGCGTGTCCTCAAGCGAGCGATGTCGCGGCCATCCGAGATATCGCGTCGCGTCGGGATCGGACGCGTAACGCTCGAACATCGCCGCCACGTCCGACGCGGCGGGGCGCCGCAGCAGCAGCCGATCGGTCTCGATCGAGGCGGTCACCGTCGCTCCGCACCGAAATGCTCGATGGCCTCCTCGTAGGCGGCGGCAAGTTCGGCCGGGCTGGAGGCCGACACCTGCAGATCGCGCAACAGGCCGTCCTGCAGGGCGTAGATCCAGCCGTGTACGTGGAGGCGCTGGCCGCGGTGCCACGCGTCCTGCACGACGGTCGTCTCGCCGACATGGCGGACCTGCTCGATCACGTTCAACTCGCAGAGCCGGTCCGCGCGCGCCCACGCGGGCGCCGCGGCGATCCGCGCGCGGTGGCGCTCCTGCACCTCCCGCACGTGTCGAAGCCAGTTGTCGATCAACCCCAGCCGCGCGCCGGACAACGCCGCCCCCACGCCCCCGCAGCCGTAGTGGCCACAGACGATCACGTGGCTGACCTCGAGCACCTCTACCGCGTACTGCAGCACGGACAGGCAGTTCAGGTCCGTGTGCACCACCAGGTTGGCGACGTTGCGATGCACGAACAGCTCGCCCGGCATGAGGCCGACAATCTCGTTCGCCGGGACACGGCTGTCCGAGCAGCCGATCCAGAGGTAGTCGGGCGCCTGCTGCTGGGCCAGCCTGGCGAAAAACTCCGGCTGGCCGAACCGCTGCTTCGACGCCCACTGGCGGTTGTTCTCGAAGAGATGGGGTAACGACTGCACGACGCGGGATCATATCAGGCCCTTCGGGTAAGATTGATGCCCGGCGCCGCGTGCATTCCCTGCTCCCTGTCATCTTCGTCACCGCGCTTCTGACGATCGGCGCAGCCCCATCCATCCAGCCGGCGCGTCCCGACTGCCGCGAGTGGCAGGCGTGCCGCGACCTCGCGCTCCAGGCGCACGCGCGCGCCGACGAGGAAACGTTTCACGACCTTGCCTGGCGTGCCGTGCAGACGCGGGGTCGCCGCGATCCGGATCTGTGGCTGCTGCTGGCGCGAGCGCAGAGCGTCAGCGGCCGCCCGCACGACGCGCTCGTCACGCTGCAGCGTCTCGCCACCGAACTCGGGGTCGCGCACGACATCTCGGCAGACGACGATTTCCGGCGCGTGCGCGCGCTGCCCGCATGGCCCGAGGCGGAGGCCGCGATCCGCGGCCTGGAGAACACGCCGGCGCCCGGCCCACCCGGCGCGCCATCCGCGCGTCCACGGAAGGAAACGCCGTCTCCCGCTCCCGCCGTGACCGTCCCTCCGGCCGAGCCCGCCTCTCCCGCGGCGACGGTTTCTCCCGTGGCTGCGAGCGCGACGGCGATCGCACGCGTCGAGGAAGTCGCGCGGTTTGCCGCACCACGGCTCGCGCCGGGCGGCCTCGCGTACGATGCGGTGTCCCGCCGCTTCGTGATCGGCAACTTTCCCGAGCGAAAGCTCACCGTCGTGGCCGAGGGCAGCAACCGTGCGGCGACGTTGTCGGGCGATGCCGCGCGGTTCCTCGGCGTGCGGGCTCTCGCGATCGATCGCCGCAGCGGCGATCTCTGGGTCGTCAGCGCCTCGCCGGACGACCCGCGGTCCGAACTGCACAAGGTGCAGCTGATCTCCGGCCGGGTGCTTCGCGTGCTCGCGCCGCCGCCGGACCTCGGCCCCACCCGCTTCGTGGACGTGGCCGTCACCTACCCGCACGGCGTGCTCGTGCTCGATGCCGAGGGGCCGCGGCTCCTGCGTTCGTCCAGGAAAGGCGATTCGCTCGCGCGCGCCCTGGATCTGCCCCCGGGTCGGGTCACGAGCCTCGCGGCCGCCGACCAGGGACGCGCCGTCTATGTCGCCTATGAGGATCGGTTGGTGCGAATCGACCTCGCGTCCCGCTCCACGGCGCGGGTCGTCCCGGTGAACGGGACCGAGCTCGGCGGTTTCGCCCGCATCCGCTTCCATCGAGGCACCATCGCCGGCGCTCAACACGAGGCGGGTGGAGGGACCTCGGTGCGACAGCTCCGTTTCAGCCGCACCGGCATCACCGTGACGAGTTCCGAACTCCTGGACCGCGTCAACGCCAACGGTTCGGTTCCGCTCGATCTGCTGGGCGGCGAGCTGTACTACCTCGTGCCGGGCGTCCCTGATGCGGTCATTCGTCGCATCCGCCTGAAATAGGAGGCAACTTCCGGACGGCTTCCTTCGTCAGATCGCAGTGACATGCACCTGAAGCTCGCGTTCCGCCGGCTGTGGAAGACCCCCTTCGTGACGATCGTCGCCATCGTCTCGCTGGCCCTCGGCATCGGAGCCACGGCGGCGATCTTCTCGCTGTTCAACGAGATGCTGCTCCGGCCGCTCCCCGTGCCGGAGCCCTATCGTCTCGTGAACCTCGAGGCGCCCGGGCCGAAGCCGGGCTCGCAGTCGTGCAACAACGCGGGCAACTGCGATGTCGTCTTCAGCTATCCGATGTTCCGGGACCTGCAGAATGCGCAGACCGTCTTCACCAACATTGCGGCGCACCGGGCGTTCGGCGCGAATCTCGCGTCGCGAGGCCAGACGCTGAGCGGTGAGGGCATGCTGGTCTCCGGCAGCTACTTCCAGGTCCTCGGCGTCCGCCCCGCGCTCGGCCGGCTGATCAACTCGCAGGACGATCGCACCCTCGGCCAGTCGCCTGTCGTCGTCCTCGGCTATGGCTACTGGCAGACACGCTTCGCGGGGAATCCCGGGGTGCTCGGCGAGCAGATGGTGATCAACGGCCAGAGCATGACGATTGTCGGCGTGACCCCGCAGGGCTTCGAGGGCACGACGATCGGCACGCGCCCGCAGGTGTACGTCCCGATCACGATGCGCGGCCTGATGACCCCGGGGTTCAACGGGTTCCATCGCCGCAACACGTACTGGGCATACCTGTTCGCGCGCCTGCGGCCGGGCGTCTCGATCGAACAGGCGCGCGCCGCGCTGAACACGCACTACCGCGCGATCATCAACGACGTTGAAGCGCCGCTGCAGCGCGGCATGAGCGACCAGACGATGGAGCGCTTCCGCGCCAGGCAGGTCCGCGTGGAAGAAGGCGCGCGGGGCCAGAGCTCGGTCGGCCGCGAGGCCAGGGCGCCGCTCACGATGCTGCTCGGGGTCACGGCGCTGGTGCTGCTGATCGCCTGCGCGAACATCGCGAATCTGCTGCTGGCGCGTTCCGCGGCGCGCGCCGGGGAGATGGCGGTGCGGCTCTCGATCGGCGCGAGCCGCCGGCATCTGGCCGCTCAGCTGATGACCGAATCGGTGCTGCTGGCGATCCTCGGGGGCGCAGCCGGCCTTGTCGTCGCGCGCTGGACGCTGGACTTGATCGCGTCGCTCCTGCCGGCCGAGGCCGCGACCGCGCTCCAGTTCCGCATCGATACGACCGTTCTGCTCTTCGCGGCGGCCGTCACGATCGGCACCGGGGTGCTTTTTGGACTCTTTCCCGCGCTCCACGCCACCCGCCACGATCTGCTCTCGGTCCTCAAGGGCCAGACCGGACAGCCTTCCGGCGCGCGGGGCGCGGCGCGCTTCCGGACGTCGCTCGCGACGACGCAGATCGCGCTCTCGATGGCGCTGCTCGTCGGCGCCGGATTGTTCACCAGGAGCCTCGTCAACGTGAGCCGGACGGAGCTGGGCATCACGATCGACAATCTCGTCACGTTTGGCGTCTCGCCGGAGTTGAACGGCTACACGCCGGAGCGCTCGAAGATCCTCTTCGAGCGGCTCGAGGAACGGCTGGCCGCCGTGCCCGGTGTCACGGCGGTTTCCAGCTCGCTCGTCCCCGCGCTTGCCGGCAGCAACTGGGGGAGCGACGTGTCAGTCCAGGGCTTCAAGGCCGGACCCGACACGGACACCAACTCGCGCTTCAACGAGATCGGCCCGGACTACTTCCGCACGATGGGCATCCCGCTCCTTCTGGGCCGTGAGTTCACCCGGGCCGACGCGCTCAAGGGGCCGAAGGTCGCGATTGTCAACGAGGCGTTCGCGAAGAAGTTCAACCTCGGACGCGAGGCGGTCGGCAAGCGCATCGGCCGCCGTAATTCAGCGCTCGACACGGAAATCATCGGGCTCGTCCAGAACGCGAAGTACAGCGAAGTGAAGGGAGACATCCCGCCGCTGTTCTTCTCGCCGTACCGCCAGGACGATTCGATCGGCCAGCTCGCGTTCTACGTGAGGACGTCACTCGATCCCGAGGAGTTCCTCGCACACATCCCGAAGGTCGTCGCCGAGCTCGATCCGAATCTGCCCGTCGAAAACCTGCGGACGATGCCGCAGCAGGTGAGGGACAACGTATTTCTCGATCGGCTCATCACCACGCTGTCCACCGCGTTCGCGTGCCTGGCGACACTTCTGGCTGCCGTGGGGCTCTATGGCGTCCTGGCCTACACGGTGGCGCAGCGCACGCGCGAGATCGGTCTGCGCATGGCGCTCGGCGCCGCGCCCGCGCGCGTGCGCGGCATGGTGCTGCGCCAGGTTGCGCTGATGACGCTTGTCGGCGGCGCCATCGGCCTGACCGGCGCGTTGTGGCTGGGCCCGATGGCCGAGTCGCAGCTGTATCAGCTCAAGGGACGCGACCCCGTGGTGTTCGTGGGGGCTGCGGCGGTGCTCGGGATCATTGCGCTCGTGGCAGGGTTCGTGCCCGCGCATCGTGCGTCGCGGGTCGAGCCGATGTGGGCGTTGCGTTACGAGTAACGCTATTTCAACGATCCGACCGATGTGACGGCGCCCGAGAAGGTGGCCGTCGAGTCGAACCCGAACGCGGCGGGGCGCGCGACGATGTGGAACTCGTAGCCGCCGGTCGCGCCAAGGAACCGGCCCGTGCCGGTGGTGATGACCGCGCTCAGCGTCGCCTCGAGGTTGCCATCGGCGTTCGGCACGAACTGTCCTGTGAAGAGCGCCGTCAGCGTGTCGCCGTTCGCGGCCGTGAAGATCTGCTGCCCTGCGACGACGAGGGTGTCGATGAACGTGAAGTGCGGGGAAACCATCGTGAAGCGCCCCAGGTGCGTCGCTTGCCCGCTGCCGCTCGATATCACCAACACGACACCGGGCCCGACGGGGGTTGCGCTGTCGGTCTGACCGGACCAGACGCCGCGGAACGGAACCTCGTCGGCCGCCGCCGCGGATCCCGCGAAGAGCACAACGCATACGACGAGGGCAGTCATCGCGCGGGCAATGGACATATCGCTCCTCCTCTGGCGCGGCGTGTGAGGGCGCCGATTGTAGCACGCCTGGGAGCGGCCGTCTGTAGGTGGAAAGAGGGCCGGCCCGCCAAGGCCGGCCCGTGTGGAATTGGCGACTGGCGCCCGACCGTGAGCCGATCGACCACGCGCTTCACACGCGCATCGATTGAAACGGCGCATGGTGGAAGCGGACGTCGGGCATCACCTGTGCCCGCGGGGTGCCGAAGAGCTCAGGGGACGCACGCGCCCCCGGCGGGCACGAGCGTCAGGCTCGTCAGTCTGCCGCGATTGTCGAGCGTGGCGCGCGCGATGAGATCGCCGCGCTCGCAGTTGAGGCGGACCGCGCTCTGGCGAACGCCATCGCCGCCGACCTCCTCACCGATGCGGCAGGCGCCCCACGCTGCGGCGTCCGCGGCGATGCGCGGTGCCGCGCTCTCGAGCGCCGCCCTCATCGCCGGCCCTGGCGGCAGGATCGAGGTCACGCCGAGAAACTGGACGCGAGGCGGCTCGGTGGGCGCCAGGGTGATCGACACGTCGATCCGCCCGCGATCGCACGTCATGCGCCACGCGCCACGAAGCGCGTTTTCCGCGTCGATCGCCGCCTCAGCCCTGCACGTGCCATGAACCCCCGCCAGCTCGCGGGAGCGCGCGGCGCGACGCGCAGCGGTCTCGTCAAGGAACAGGTTGTCAGCCGCGACGCGCTCGGCCAGGCGATCATCCCAGCTCACGATCAGCTGCGAGACATCGGCCTTCGCCTGGAGCAGCGCGGCCGAAGGCTGAACGGGTCTCGGCTGCAGCGCGCCCGCGGCCGCCATCGCCGCGAGCGCCGCGTTGAAGACCCCGCTCCAACCCGCGTACGTCACGTTGGCCATGCCGATCAGGCCCACGCCGTGCTCGGGCAGCCACATCATCAGCGACCCGTATCCCGGCAGCCCGCCGCCGTGACTGACGACGTGGCGGAAGCGGCAGGTCTGCGAGATACGAAGACCGTAGCCGTAGGCGGCGGCGTTCAGTTCGAGCGGGCGATCGACGGCCGCGCGCGTGGCTCGCACCGGCTGCCACCGCGCCGCCTGGTGCATCTCGCGCACGCTGCTGCGTTTCACCGGGCCGGCCTCGTCGCTGTCGCGCGGCGGCCAGGCGTCCAGGTGAAAGGCGACGTACCGCGCGAGGTCGCGCGTGGACGTCCATAACCCGCCCATCGCCCCGAACGTGCCGTGCGCCAGTGCAGGCTCCGGCTTCCACGTGTCGTCTTCCCAGCGGTAGCCGCGCGCGATGCGCTCGGCGGGAAGACTCGCCCCCTCGAACGTGCTGTCCCGCATGCCGAGCGGCCGCAGAACCTCCTCGGTCACGTAGCGATCGTACGGCCGCTTCGAGACCCGCTCCACGATCTGTCCAAGGATCGCGAACCCGTAATTCGAGTACTCGTAGGCCGTGCCTGGTACCGTCGAAAACGGAATCCCCGCGCCCATCCACGAAGACATCGTCGGCTGATCGCGCGCGAGCTGCCGATCGCCCCACGGATTGTCCTCGGGAAATCCCTCCGAGTGCGTGAGCAGATGGCGGATCGTCAGCTTCGGCGAATCCCGCGTCGGATACTTCAGGCCTTCCAGCTCCGGCACGTGGCGCGCGACCGCATCGTCCAGCGAGAGCTTGCCCTGGTCTCTCAGCTTCAGGATCGCGAGCGCCGTGAAGCTCTTCGTCATTGACGCGATGCGGAACAGCGTGTCGGGCGTCACGGCCGCCCGGCCGGTCACGTCGGCCACGCCCGACGCGTTGATCCACACGAGCTCTCCGTCCATCACGATGCCCATTGCGGCGCCCGGCGCGTGCACGCCCTCAGCCCAGGTGGTGAGCGCCCGCTCGATCTCCGGAAGCGCCGCGGCGAGCTTCTGGCGGCGCTCGGCGTCCTGCGCGCGTGCAGGCGCCGCCGAGCACAACAGAACCGCCGCGATCGCCACGGTGACGCGACCGATCATGTTCGACCCCTTTTGTGAAATCGCTACGTGGAGTACCAGAGGACCGCACAATAATGGCAGGCCGTCCCGGCCAGGACGAAGAGGTGCCAGACCAGGTGCGCGTAGCGCAGGCGCTCCGCCGCATAGAACGCCACGCCGCCCGTGTACGCCAGGCCGCCGGCCACGAGCCACACCCAGCCGGACACCGGCATCAACGCCCAGAGGGGACGGATGGCGACGATCACGATCCAGCCGAGCGCGATGTAGAGGACGGTCGAGAAGCGGGGATAGCGGAAGCCGCCGACCGCCTTGAGGATCACTCCGGCGATTGCGACAGTCCAGACGATCCCGAACAGCGTCCACCCCCAGGGCCCGCGGAGGATCCCGAACGTGAATGGCGTGTAGGTGCCGGCGATCAGCAGGTAGATCGCACCGTGGTCGACAATTCTGAACACGCGCTTCGCACGGTTCGGCGGCAGCGCGTGGTACAGCGTGGACGCCAGATACAGCAGCACCACGGTGGCCGCGAACACGCTGACCCCCGCCATCGAGAGGGCGCCTCTGCCGGCCGCCGACACGATCAGCACGGGGGTCGCCGCGAGCGCCACCAGCAATCCCACTCCGTGGCTCACCGCGTTGGCGATTTCTTCGCCCAGGATGTACGTGTCGGCGGTATCGGTCCTCATGAAGGCGCTCGGGATCGTAGCACGAGCGGGCTCACGAACCGGCGAAGTACCCGGGCCTCGCCTTGATGGAGACGCCGCCCTTCCTCACGCGCACGTCGAGTCGGTGCCATCCGTCTCGTGCGACGCCGCGCGGTGAGTAGCTGACGAGGTAACGGTGCCGGAACTCCTCGAGCGCGGCGACAAACGTCGCGCCGACGTCCTTCATGGACTCGACCTGCAGCAGGTCTCCTCCGGTCGCGTCACTGAGGTCGTCGAGGAATTCCGGGCGGGCCGGCCCGCGCACGGAGACGCCGTAGACCACGCCATCGGTGCGGCGCGCGGTCCTGAGCACATCGGCGGCGGTCAACCAGCTTGACGTGTCGATGCCGTCGCTGAAGACAATGACGAGTGCCCGCCCCACGTCGGATTCGCCGAGCAGGAGCGCCGCATAGCTGGCGTCCACGAGGGCCGTGTATCCGCTCCCGGTCGCGGCATCGAGGGCCGACCGCACGCGCGCGAGGTCGCGCGTCAGGCCGGAACGGATGGCGACGACATGCCCGAAGGTGACGAGCGCGGCCTGGTCGTCTGGCCTCAATCCATCGAGGGCGCAAATCGCGGACCGGACGACCGCCCCGCGTGACGAGCACGTCCACGCGCACAGCGTCGACGCGCGAGGAAAACACCGCGGCCTGCCGAGGCGCCGTGAGCCCTGTCAGGCAGGCGAGTACGAGAGCGGTTGCGATGGAGTTCACGGCGGGGCCGGCAGATGTCGGGATCGTCACCCAGGACCTGCTGCGCGCGGGCAAGGTGAGGGCTGGCGATCCCCAGCAGCGCGTGCAGCTCGAGGTACGCCGCGACAGCCACATACCATCGCCGGACCACGTCGTCCTTGGACGGATTTGGCTTCACCTCGCCGAGCAGCGTCCGCGCAAATGCCCAGTGCCCGGTGACGGTCTCGGCGTCGCGACGCTCGCCGTCGAGCGCGAGCGTGACCGAGGTGTAGGCCGAGCCCGGACCGAGGAAGAGACAAGCCCGCGACGGTGCGAGCAGGGCGATGTCGGTGTGCAGGAGCGCGCCGCGCAGGATCAGCGCGAGCGAGAGGACCCCACGGAACGGCACGACATCCTCTCAGTCGCGATGCTCCGCCGGGCTCAGGGTTTCAGCGCCCTCCAGGCGTCCGGCGAGCTGGCCGGGATCGTGGATCAGCACCGGCAAATGCTGCGCGCAGATGCGCGCGCGCTTGCCTCTGAATTCGAACGTCATGAGGGGGACGTCGTCCGATCGCCGCCCGCAGGCGACGCAGGTGTCTGCGTGGGCATCCGCCATGATGGAACCATTGTACAGAAAAGGGGGACAGTCACACTTCCGCGGGCGACACCGGAAGTGTGACTGTCCCCCTTTTCACCACGGCTACGGGCGGATGTCGCTGCGGCCGTACGTGCCGTCGTCGTGCCGGCGAAGGAGCCCCTCGCCCGCCAGCCCGCTCAGGATGCGCGCACACGCATCGTGCGTCAGCCCGAACATCCGCCCTGCTTGTGCCAGGGTGAGCGACAGTCCCGGCATCTCGGAGAACTCAGATTGGATGCGGCCGAGGAGGCGCTGGCGCGCCGCGAGATTGCGCCGCTCGACGGGGAACAAGGCCACGACATCGCGGCGTGGTGGAAGCTCTGCGATTGAGAGAGGTTTCGGTCTGACGAAGCCAAGCCGGTCCGTTCGGGATGAGGAACCGACGACGGAGCGGGAGTAGGTCATGGGAGTACCTCCTCCGACAGCAAACGCGCTCTGTCTCAATGTACTGCTCTCGGCGTGGCAGCGCAACGGGAGAATAAGGGGGACAGTCACACTTTCCTGGGCCGCTGCTTCGGAAAGTGTGACTGTCCCCCTTATTCTCGCCTATCGTGGCCACAACCACCCGAACGTGCCGGCAGTGAGCAAGCCGTAGACCAGCCCATCGATCATCGATCGGATCGTCGCGCCCCAGTTCTTCCGCCACCAGATCGAGTTCTGCAATAGCGCCATCGAGTACCCGAGGAAGGCCGTGGTGCCCGCGAAGCGGAACACCTGGAGGTAGTGCGCGCCAGGCCCGAGCGCGCGCCCTGCGATGTAGCCGGCGAAGAGGCTCACGACGATGGTGTACAGAAACCAGAGCGTCAGGGGCTTCGCCATCGAGTACGTGCCGCCCGGCGACACGGTCATGAAGACCACCGGCCCTTTCTTCATGCGCTCGACAAACTGCGGGCTTTTCATGTCAGCCGACGTGCGGGCCGCAGGCACCGCGTAGTCGCCAGGCGGCACGTTCAGCCGTCGCAGCGCGTCCTGGACTTCCCCTTCGTTGGAGAGAATCCGCAGGTCGTTGCGGTGCAACGGCAGCACCATGTGAAAGACGAAACTGGCGAGGAACACCAGGACGGCCGAAACGAGAATGGGGACGAGAAGCGAGGTCACAGGTACCATGCGCACCTCCGCGTGCTCATCGATGCAAATGGGGACCGGCGGGAAAAGCAACCGGAACCGGCAGGGGGCCGGCTCCGGCCGGGAGGACCGCTATTTCAGGTGCTTGTTCACCAGCTTGGTCATCTCGAACATGTTGACCGAGCTCTTGCCGCCGAACACCGTCTTCAGCGAGGCGTCCGCCTTGATCATGCGCTTGTTCTTGGCGTCCTGCAGCTTGTTCTTCTTGATGTAAGCCCACAGGCGTTTCGTGATCTCAGTGCGCGGGATCGGCTTCGTGCCGACCACCTCCGCCAGCGCGGGACTCGGCGTCATCGGCTTCATGAACGCGGCGCTCGGCTTCCGTGCGCTCTTCTTCTTCGCGGTCTTCTTGGCCATTGCGTCTCCTGTAAAGGCGAATTGCTGTGAAATCGTAGCACGGAGATGCACACGATCACGCGTATTTTCCGAGCGAAACATGCCTCGATCCGCCGTTTCGCCCGGGCCGCCCCCCGAAACGGGGGAGGGACGGCGCGTCGAGACAGCTGGTACAGTTACGCTGATGCTCCGCGTCTCCCCCGCTATCGCCATCGACGAATCGGAGCTCGAGGAACGCTTCGTGCGCGCCTCGGGTCCCGGCGGGCAGAACGTCAACAAGGTCGCCACGGCCGTGGAGTTGCGGTTCGACGCGGCGAATTCGCGGGCAATCGACCCCCAGACACGGCTCCGGCTACGCGCCGTGGCCGGGAGCCGGATGACCGCCGAGGGTGTCCTGGTCATCGACGCCCGGCGCTTCCGCACGCAGGCACAAAACCGCGAGGATGCCCGCGAGCGGCTCACCGCGCTGATCCGCCAGGCATCGATCGCGCCGAAGCGCCGCCGCAAGACGGCGCCCACGGCCGCCGCAAAGCATCGCCGCCTGACGTCGAAGCGCCAGCGCTCGGAAGCCAAGCGCCGACGCGGGCCGATCACGGATACGGAGTAGACCGTGCCGCCGCGAGCCCTGCGGCGCGCCCGGTGACCCACGCCCACAGAAAGTTGTGGCCGCCGATTGGGCCGAACGCGTCGAGCATCTCGCCGCAGAGATACAGGCCGCGGTGCCGGCGGCTCTCCATGGTGCGCGAATCGACCTCCGACAGGCTGACGCCGCCGCCGGTCACCTCCGCCTTCTTGTACCCTTCGTCCCCGGTCCACGGCAGGGCGAAGCGCACCAGCGTGTCGATCAGGCGCTGCCGCTCGTCGCGCCGCAGGTTCGACAGCGTGCGGGACGCGTCGAGATCCGATGTCTCGAGCAGCATCGCCGCGAGCCGATCCGGCAGCGCCGCGCGCAGGGCGGCCAGCACGCTGCGCGCTCCCTGCGGGCGAAGCGCGGCGTTCCATTCCGCGTCGCCCAGCACCGTCCAGCGCACGCGGAGATCCGCCCGCTCCCCACGCTGGAGCGAACGCACGGCCACATGCGAGACGTCGAGTACCGCCGGCCCGCTGTACCCGCGATGCGTGAACACGAAGCCGCCCGTCGCAACGGCCTTCCACTCGCGCGCGCGCGCCGTGATGGTCACCGGAAGCGAAACGCCGGCGAGCGGGGCGAAAGGCGCGGGCTCTGAAACGATTGGCGTGAGCGCCGGATAGGGCGGATGAATGGTGTGCCCGAGGCGCTCCGCGAACCGCAGGCCGGCGCCGTCGCTGCCGGTCGACGGCACCGACAGGCCGCCGGTCGCGACGATGACGGCATCGGCCTCCAGAGGCGCGGCGCCGGCGATCTCCACGCGCCAGCCGGGCGCGGCGACATCCACACCGGTCACTGCCGCGTTCATCACGAGCGTTGCGCCGCGGCGTTCGGCGAGCGCCAGCAGCCGGTCGCGCACGTCGCGCGCGCGGTTCGACACCGGAAACAGCTTCGCGGACTCCGTTTCCTCAACGAGTGGAATGCCGGCCTCGCGTTCGAAGAACCGAATCTGCTCGTGGAGGGGCCAGGATCGGATGATCCGCCGCACCAGGTGCGAGGGGGAGTCGCTGACGAACCGCGACCCGTCCACGTGCGCCGGCAGGATGTTGCAGCGCCCGCCGCCGCTGATGAGAATCTTGCGGCCGCCCTCACGCGTCCGCTCGACCAGCCGGGTCGACGCGCCGGCGCTCGCCGCGAAGATCGCCGCCATCGCGCCGGCCGCACCGGCGCCGACGATGACCACCCGGCGGCCGGCGGCGTTATCACCCGATGCGATCAAACGCGATGGGGAGCCTCGGTCCCCGCACGCCCGGGGGGATACGTGCGCAGCAGCGTGCCGTCCGGGCCGATCGCCTGGACCTGCCGCACGCCGGGTGCGCGACGAAGGAAGAGGAAGACGTGCGCCGCCACAGCGGAGAAGAACATCTTCATCGGCGTGATGCTGGCACGGCGCACGTCGGCATCATCTACTGCCCGGCCTCGTCCTTCTCGATCGTCGCCTTCTTGATCGAATCGAGCTTCGGGAACTCCTTGGCCAGGTAGGCGTTCCCTTCCATCTGGATGCGCCCCTGGCCGGGCCCGCGCCCGCGCGGCGCCCCTTCGCCGTAGTCGCTGTAAATCTTGTCAACGACGTCCATGCCCGACACCACGCGGCCGAACGGCGCGAACCCCATGCTGTCCAGGTTCGAGTTGTCCGCGAAGTTGATGAACACCTGCGTCGTGCGTGTATCCGGCGAGGCGCCCATCGCGTAGGTGATGTAGCCGCGCTTGTTGCTCTGCTTCACCGGGTCGCGGGGAAGCCTCGCGCCCTGCCACACGGCCGACACGGCGGGATCGCCATGAATGCCAAACTGCACCATGAAGCCGGAAATCACCCGGAAAAACCGCGCATCGTCGTAGAAGCCGTTCTTCACGAGGTTGTAGAAACGATCGGCGCCGTGCGGCGCCCAGGCGCGCTGCACTTCGACGAGGAATGGGCCCGCCGTCGTGTCGAAGCGGACCTTATAGGTCGCCGGGGCCGTTTCGGTGAGTGCCGCCGGGTTCTTCAGCGCGGCCTTCCCCGTCTCCTGCGCCATGGCGGCCGGCGGCAGCAGTGCCGCGGCCATCACGAGAATTGAAGCGGATGGTGTGATCATTCGCGCATTTTACCCGACCCGCTGCGGGCGCCGCAGCCTTCGGCGGGGAACGGGCAGGCTCAGGCGTGTCCATCATCCTGAGCGGCGTGAGGAAGCGCGCCTGGAGAAATGCCTCGAGCGTCTCGCCGCTCACTCGCTCGACGATGGCGCCGAGGATGTCGGTGGCGTAGCCGTACACCCACCGCTCGCCGGGCTGCGCGTCGAAGGGAAGAGCCGCCATGCGCGAAACGGTCGCGCCGATCGGTTCATCGCGATTGGCGAAATACCATCCCTCGATCCCGGCGGCCTTCCATCGATCGGCGGCCACGCCCCCGCCGTACCCGATACCGGCCGCGTGCGTCAGGAGATCGCGAATCGTGATCGGCCGCTTCGCCTTCACGACATCGTAGCCGCCGCCGTCGCGCGAAACGGCCACCGTCGTGCCCGCGAACTCGGGGAGGTACCGGCCGACCGGATCGGACAGCACCAGGCGCCCGTCTTCCTGCAGCATCATGGCCGCGACGCTCACGAGCGCCTTGGTCTGCGAGGCGATCCGGAAGATCGTGTCGGGCTGCATCGGGGCGGCTGCCTCGCGATCGCGGTGGCCGAAGGCACGCGAGTAGACGATCTTCCCGTCGCGCAGCACCAGCGCGACGCCGCCGGCGAGGTGCCCGTTCTCCACGTACGCGTCGAGCGCCTGCGTCAGGCGGGCGAGGCGCTCCGAGGAAACGCCGGCGTCGTCCGGTTTCGCGCGCGGCAGCGCCGGCGCGAACGCGGAGGCGTGCGCCACGAGTGCAGCGAGCACCCACGGGAGGGCCGTGCGGAAACGATGTCGCGCCATTCGGCTGGACAGCGTAGCACCAGTGGCGGGTGTCGTGAAGAACCGGCGGGCGGGATCAGCTCACCTTGAAGCGCAGGACGGTCGCCCGTTTCGCGGACGCGGACGCATGCTGCGCCGCGGCGGCCTCGATCTCCGCCATCGCCCGCTGCGCTTCCACTTCCTCGCGCCGCGTGTAGTTGGCGACAAACGCCTCCAGCCGCACGAGGCCATCGTGGAACGCATCCAGCCGCTCCGCCAGCGTGGCCGGAGCCGGTCGCGCGACGCGCGGGAGGAAGAATTCCTCGTCCGCCGCGTTCCGCGCCGCCCGCTGCTCCTGCGTGCGGCCGCCGAACGGATCCGAGTCCAGCCAGTGCGACACGTCCTCCGGCCCGTGGAACCGCGGCGGCCCGTCGGCATCCCCCTGGCGCAGCCACGCTTCCATGTCTTCTCCGGCGCTCACGCGGCGCGCTGCGGGCAGATCCTCAAAGCACAGCATCGCAGGCTCGCCGGCGGCCGGCGGCAGTTCGATGGGACGCTCGGCCGGACGCTCCGCCGGCTGCTCCCCTTCACGCAGGCGGGTGACGAACCGCGCCAACGCGTAGGCCAGCGGCGCGCGGCTCCAGACGTGTCCGCACGACTGGCAGTGAATCCAGATGTGGAATGGCGTGACGGATACGTTTTCCAGCGCCCGTCGATCGTGGCAGTGTGGACAGTCTGTGGCGAACAAGGCAAGCTTCCCGGCCCTGACACAGCAAGGTAGGTGCCCTCGGCGAAAGCGGGGCTGGCGACGCTCAACTGCTATGTTCGCAGGGACTTAGTGTGGAGGGAGCGCTGGCGGAGCGCCAGCGATAGGTCTAATTTTAGGACACTGCTCCAACATCTGTGCGGGGAGCTTACAGTTCCCAGGCGGTGCCGAGTGTCTTCAAGAACGCGTGCTCGTTGTGCTGAAAGCGATCGTCGGCAAGCGCGGCATCCACAAGAGAGGTCATGAACGCGCGCCGGTCCGCGACGGCAAGCGCGTCCTTGAGACGAGCGGCGCAGTCCAGGAGCGCGTCTTCGAGGCGGGTCCCGCCGAGCGACTCGCGATAGAGGTGGAGCGCCGCTCGAAGCGCCGTGTCCGCCTCCGCGTCGCGCAATCCGGAATGCATCAGCGCCGGCTTGATCGCGCCCATCTCTTCCTCCGCAAACGACCCGTCCACGGCCGCCACGGCGATCAGCAGGAACGCCTTCGCTGTATTGATTGAGCACTCCATGCGGGTCACACGGGATCTAGCCGGGAGTTTTCTCGTCCTCTCGCGCCGACCGGCGCGGTTGCGGGACGGCTCACGTGGGCACGCCCATTTTCGGCAGAATC
Organism: Acidobacteriota bacterium; assembly: GCA_016184105.1. Taxonomy (NCBI): domain Bacteria; kingdom Pseudomonadati; phylum Acidobacteriota; species Acidobacteriota bacterium. Next base: position 27,312 of record JACPDI010000065.1, on the reverse strand, counting down.
CACGACTGCAGGACGAAGTAGGCCGCGAGGATGAGCAGAGGGACGGCGTAGTCCATCCGCACCATCATACGCCAGGCCAACGGGGCGGCTACTGGAACCAGGGGAAGATCACGATGCCGGCCAGGAGGAGCACCGCCGCGATAATCGCGGCAGCGATCGCGAACTCGGTCCAGCCGAGGGTCGCGATGGGTCCTGGCCCGGAGTGCGCGTGGCGAGTATCGGAGACAAACTGGTGGTGCCTCATGGCTGCCTCCAGAAGGTTTAGACACCCCCGACGCGCCGGCGGCCGCGGACGCCGCAGGCATCGGTCCCCCTCCTGCGGGAGGGGCGGGGTGTGCCAGCAAGCCCGGCAGTTCGCAAGGGCGCTGAAACACGAAGGGCCGGCAACATGCCGGCCCTTCGTGTTTCAGCCCCAGACGATGATGCGCATGTTCCGCGCCTCCTCGGCTCTCAATCAGGCGCAGCCGCTGGTCGTCCCGCAATTGACGCACTTGTAGCACGCGCCACTGCGGACCATGATCGACCCGCACGTCGTGCACGGCGGCGCGTCCTCCTGGTTCTGGATGGGCGCGAACGACGAGGCCGGACCTGAAGGTCCGGCGCCACGCGTGCCGGCGCCCGCTTCGCGCGTCTCCGCGCCGGCAACCGCCTCCTTGACCTTCGCCACCGTCTCGTCGAGCGTGAGCTGCTGCGGCGCGACCGGCTCGTCGATGTTGAGCCCGGCCCGGTACTGCGCCTCCGGCGAGAGGAACTTGCTCGCCATCCACCGGAACACGTAGTCCACGATCGACTTCGCGAACCGCACGTCGGGGTTCTTCGTCATGCCCGACGGCTCGAAGCGGACGTGGCTGAACTTGTCCACCAGGTCGTGCAGCGGCACGCCGTACTGCAGCGCGTAGGAGATGGCCTGCGCGAAGGCGTCGGCGAAGCCGGAGATCGTCGACCCCTCCTTCGCCATCACCAGGAAGATCTCCCCCGGCATCCCGTCCTCGTAGAGCCCGACGGTGATGTAGCCCTCGTGGCCGGCGATGTCGAACTTGTGCGTGATCGCGCGACGCTCGTCCGGCAGCTTCCGCCGGCGCGGCCCCTCGGCGGCCGCCGCGACGGCGCCCGGCACCTTGTCCTTCGACGTGTTGAGCGGCTGCGTCCGCTTGCTGCCGTCGCGGTAGATCGACACCGCCTTCGCTCCCATGCGCCACGCGTCGACGTACGCCTTCTCGATCTCCTCGACGGTCGCGTCCTTCGGTACGTTCACGGTCTTGCTGATCGCGCCCGAGAGGAACGGCTGCACGGCGCCGATCATCTTGATATGGCCCATGTAGTGGATCGACCGCGTGCCGCGCGCCGGCTTGAACGCGCAGTCGAACACCGCCAGGTCCTTGTCCTTGACGTGCGGCGCCCCCTCGATCGTCTCGTTTTCATCGATGTACTCGACGATCTCCTTGATCTGCCGCTGGTCGTACCCGAGCTTCGACAGCGCCATCGGCACCGTGGTGTTCACGATCTTCATCAGGCCGCCGCCGACCAGCTTCTTGTACTTGACCAGCGCGATGTCCGGCTCCACGCCCGTCGTGTCGCAGTCCATCATGAACCCGATGGTCCCGGTCGGCGCCAGCACGGTCGCCTGCGCGTTGCGGAAGCCGTGCTGCTCGCCGAGCTCGAGCACCTCGTCCCACACGTTGGCCGCCGCGGCCTTCATGTCGCGGGGCACGAACGTCCAGTCGATGTCCTTGAGCGCGGCGCGGTGCTTGCGCATCACACGCAGGAACGGCTCGCGGTTCTGCTCGTACCCCCTGAACGGCCCGCCATGGTCGCGCGCGATGGCGGCCGACTGCGCGTACGCCGCGCCGTGCATCAGCGCCGTCACCGCCGCGGAGTACGCCCGGCCCGCGTCGCTGTCGTACGGCAGCCCGCGCGACATCAGCAGCGCGCCCAGGTTGGCGTAGCCGAGCCCGAGCGGCCGGTACGCATGCGAGTTCTTCTCGATCGCCGGCGTCGGATAGCTGGCGTTGTCCACCAGGATCTCCTGCGCCGTGATCATCACGCGGCACGCCTGCTCGAAGGACCTGGCGTCGAACTCGCCTTTGTCGGTCACGAACTTCATGAGGTTGATCGACGACAGGTTGCACGCCGAGTCGTCCAGGAACATGTACTCCGAGCACGGGTTCGAGGCGTTGATCCGCGCCGTGTTCGGGCACGTGTGCCAGTCATTGACCGTCGTGTCGAACTGCAGCCCGGGGTCGCCGCAGACCCACGTCGCTTCCGCGATCATCCGCATCAGATCGCGCGCCTTGTACGTGTCCATCACCTCGCCGGTGAGCACCGCGCGGGTCTGCCACTCGCCGTCGTCGAGCACCGCGCGCATGAAGTCGTCGGTCACGCGCACCGAGTTGTTCGAGTTCTGGAAGAACACCGACGCGTACGCCTGGCCCGTGAACGAGCCGTCGTAGCCGGCGTCGATGAGCGCCCAGGCCTTCTTCTCTTCCTCCACCTTGCAGTTGATGAACTCGACAACATCCGGATGGCCCGCGTTGAGGATGACCATCTTCGCCGCGCGGCGCGTCTTGCCGCCCGACTTGATCACCCCCGCGAACGCGTCGAACCCCTTCATGAAGGACACGGGGCCCGATGCCGTGCCGCCGCCGGCGAGCAGTTCCCTCGACGAGCGGATCGGCGACAGGTTCGACCCGGTGCCCGACCCGAACTTGAACAGCATCCCCTCGGTGCGCGCGAGCGACAAGATCGAATCCATCGTGTCCTGCACCGAGTTGATGAAGCACGCCGAGCACTGCGGGTGCTTCTCGAAGCCGCAGTTGAACCACACGGGGGAATTGAACGAGGCCTTCTGGTAGACGAGCAGGTGCTTCAGGTCGTCGCTGAACGCCTGCAGGTCGTCCTCGGTCGCGAAATACCGCTGGTTCCGCGCCCAGGCCGTGATCGTGTCCACGACGCGCCCGATGAGCTGCTTGACCGATCGCTCGCGCTCCGCCGACCCGATCTGCCCGCGGAAATACTTGGAGACGACGATGTTGGTCGCCTGCTGGGACCAGAACTTCGGAATCTCGACGTCGCGCTGTTCGAAAACCAGCTCGCCTTTCTCATTCCCGATCGTCGCCGCGCGAATCTCCCATTCAATCTCGTCGAACGGATCGATGCCCTCGCGCGAGAAATACCGCTGCCGGTCGAGACCGGTAATCGTCGTCTCGACGGCGCTGGCGATGGGCTGGGTGGCCGGCAGCGGCGCCTGCGCGCCCTGGCCGACGGTGTCTGCCTGTTGAACAGCACGACCCTGCATGCTGAAACCTCGCTCGACGGGGCCCCACGGCGTCGGCCGCCGGCCCCTGGGAATACACGTCCACACCGCCCCCCGCGGTCTGGCCGCTGGCCGCAAAATGATTGGAATTGAACGCTCGCGCCAGCGCTGGGATCGCTTCGCAGTACCTCGCGTTCGGCGGTCAAATATGCGCCTGCGTCACACTGATGTCAAGCGCGATCCACTACTAATTGTGTCCGATAATTAGGTCACGCGCAAGATAGCGCGTATTTGCTGGGCCTTCCTGCGGTTGCCCTATTTTTCACAGCTTGGTCGACTCGAGCCCGCCGAAGCGGCCCTGACGGAGGAAACCGCAGAGCTCGCAGAGCCACGCTCATGATTTCTGCGCGTTCTGCGCGTGCCGCGGTGAAATTACCGCCCCGACAGCTCTTTCGCGATGGTGGCGGCCTTCTCCGCCATGAGCTTGGCGGCCGTGAAGTTCCGCGCCTTCAGCGCTTCTTCGGATTGCTCGATGAATCGCTTGGCCATGTCGTACTGCACCTGCGAGGGCTTCGGCAGCGCGCGGTAATCGATCCCCGACAGCGTTCGTCCCGCGCGCTCAATGGTGTCCCTCACCTGCCGCGTCGCCTCCACATCGTCTGGCGTCTCCACGGTGCGCAGTTCGGGCGCGGAAACGCCGGGCGCCGATGCCGCTGCCGCCGGTTTCGCTTGCGACTCGGCCTCAGTTGGCCCCACAGGCACCTGCGGCTCGGCGGACGCCGGCGCCTTGGGATCGGCGCGTGGCGTTTCGCGCGCCGGGCGCGACGGGCGCGGCAGCGGCGGCACCGGCTCGTGCACGGCGACAGGCTCTTCGGTGGGAGCAGTGGGCGCCGGCGCAATCACGCGCGGCGGCGCAGGCGGCACCACGAGCGGCTCACGCTTCGCGCTCGCCTGCATGCTCGAGCAGGCCGCCGACAGCGCGACGCCGGAAAACAGAAGACCGATGGCTGACAACTGCGAACGTCGCATGACTATCCCTGGCCTCTGGCCCTGAAACTCTACGCCCTCGGCAGGAGAATCCGAAACCGCGTCCCGGCCCCCGGTGTCGATTGCACCTCGATGTCGCCGTCATGCAGCTGCACGATACGGTAGACCATCGACAGCCCGATCCCGCTCCCCTTTTCCTTTGTCGTGAAATAGAGGTCGAAGACTCGGTCAAGGTGCTCGGGGCGGATCCCCTGCCCTGTATCCTCCACCACGATCTCGACGCGGCCGCCTGACAGCGGGCGGCAGCTCATGCTGACCGTGCCGCCACCGGGCATCGCCTGGCAGGCGTTAATCGCCAGGTTCATGAGCGCCTGGCGAAGCATGCCCTGGTCGCCGTTGATCGGCGGCGTCCCGGGAACGCACTCGACGAGCACGGTGGCCCCTGCGCGGTGCGCGTCGGGGCCGATCACGCGTGCGATGTCCTCGAGCAGCGCCCCCACATCGATGGGCTCGAGCTTGACTTCTCCCGGCCGGGCGAACTTCAGGAAGTCTCCCATGACCTGATCGAGCCGCTTGATCTCGGTCGCGATGATGTCCACGTGTTTCAGCGCGGGGCTCGCGGTGAGGACGCCCGCGCTGGCGGGTTCCGGATGCGGGTTTGACGCCGGGCGGGCGGGCGCTGCTCCGGGGTTCGAGAGCTTGTTTCGGAGCAGCTCGAGGTGAATCGTCATCGCGTTCAGCGGGTTCTTCACCTCGTGCGCGACGCCCGCGAACAGGCGTCCGAGCGACGCGAGCTTGCGCGAGTACTGCAGCGTGGACCGCACCTGGTCGAGGTACCCCAGGTTGCGGATCATCAGCATGACGCCGGTGAACCCGCGGTCCGTGTCTTCGATCGGGCTGGCGGCCACGAGCCGCTCGCTCTGGGCGTCGTCGGTGTCGAGCCCGCCCGACGCGAGGCGGAGCGTGGTGGGGCCCTGCGCGCGCTTGGACGAGAGCGTCTGTTCGACCATGGCACGCACGGCGTGATCCCGCGGCAGGACGTCGATCGCGCGCGACTGCTCGAGCTGCGGCAGCAGCCCGCGCATCGCGGGATTGGCGAACAGCACCTCGCCGCTCGCGTTGAAGACGGCGACCGCGTCCTCGAGGCGCTCGACGACGGTTTCCACCTCCGAGTGCCCCGGGGCCTTGGCGCGCATCGCGGAGAGCTGGGCGCTGACCTGCTCGAACGACGTCCCCAGCTCCTCGAATTCGTCCCCCGCCGGGAGGTCGAGCCGGACGTTGGCCTCGCCGCGTCCGAGGCGGCTCAACCCGGCCCGGATGACATGGATCGGGCGCAGCAGCCACTGCGACAGCAGCGTCGCGACCAGCATCGCGAGCAGCATCAGCCCCAACGCCGTTTGCGCCGCCTGCCGGAGCGCGTGCTGGAGCTCGTTTCTGACGAGCAGCGTCGAGACGCCAATGCGGATCGATCCGAAGTCCCGCTCGCCGAACAGCAGCCGCTGCCGCACCTCGAAGATACGGTCGGTGTACACCGCCCGCAGCATCTGGATGATGTTGCCCTGCTGCAGATCGTGGAGAGGATCCTGTTCGGCGAGCGCCCGTCCCTGCAGCGCGGGGAAGCTGTGCACGATGGCCACGCCGCGCGGATCGACGACGGCTGCGTAGGTGACGTTCTTCGAGTAGGCGATCGAGGACTCGAGGATCGAGCGCAGCCCGGGATCGTTTCGCAGCGCGCCGTAGGGATCGGGCGTGCCGGGCACGACCTCGCGGGCGCGCTGGAAGATGGCGTTAGCGAGCAACTCACCCCGCGAATCGGTTTCCTGCAGGCTCAGGCGCGTGAGCGTTGCCAGGTGCACGGCGCTCAGGACGGCCACGACGAGGCCGACGAGCACCGTGACGCCGAGGACCTGGCGGGCCTTGATGGACATGGGCAGTGGTCAGTGGGCACTGGGCAGACTGCGCCTCAACTGTCCGCCCTCAGTTCCTCCTCCTGCTCCATCTTCAGCCGATTGAGCTTGTTGTGCAGCGTCTTCAGGCTGATGCCCAGGATCTCGGCCGCGCGGGTCTTGTTGTTCCGCGTGTGCTCGAGCGTCAGCAGGATCAGCCGCCGCTCCGCCTCGTCCACCGTCATGCCCGGCGTGAGGGTCAGCGTCGGCAGGTTCGCCTCAGAGCGCTGGATGAGCGAGAGCGGCAGGTGCTCGGCCTCGATGAACTCGCCGTCGGCGAGAATCGTGGCACGCTCGATCACGTTGCGCAGCTCGCGGACGTTGCCCGGCCAGTTGAACTGCTCGAGCGCGCGCATCGCGTCGTGTGACACCGCCCGCACCGCCTTCGTGTTGCGCGCCGTGAACTCGCTGAGGAACGACTGGACGAGCAGCGGGATGTCCTCGCGCCGCTCGCGCAGCGGCGGCAGGTGGATCGGGAACACGTTCAGGCGGTAGTAGAGATCCTCGCGCAGTTTGCCCTCGCGCACCGAGTCGTCGGGATTGCGGTTGGTCGCCGCAATCACGCGCACGTCCACCGAGATCTCCTGCCGCCCGCCGAGCCGCCGGAACGTCCGCTCCTGCAGCCCGCGCAGCAGCTTGGCCTGCGTGGCCGGCATCATTTCCGAAATCTCGTCGAGGAACAGCGTGCCGCGGTGCGCCAGCTCGAAGCACCCGAGGCGGCGGTCCTGCGCGCCGGTGAACGCGCCCTTCTCGTGGCCGAAGATCTCGCTCTCGAGCAGCGTTTCCGGGATCGCCGCGCAGTTGATGCCGACATACGGGAACGACGCGCGCGGGCTGAGCGAGTGGATCGTCTGCGCGACCAGTTCCTTCCCTGTTCCCGATTCCCCCCACACGAGCACCGACGCGTTGGTCGGCGCCGCCTGCTCGATCACCCGGTAAATCCCCCTGATGCCCGGGCTGTTCCCGACGATGCGGCCGTAGCTGCCCTGGTCGCGGAGCTGGCGACGCAGCTCCTTGACCTCGCGCAGCGTTTCCTGGCGTTCCACCGCCTTGTCCAGCAGGATACGCAGTCGCTTCGTGTCCACCGGCTTGGTTAGATAGTCGAACGCCCCTTCCTTGATCGCCTCGACGGCGGTTTCCACGGTGCCCTGCGCCGTCAGGATGATGATGCTGATGTCGGTCAGCTGATCCTTCAGCGCGCGCAGCAACTGCAGGCCGTCCATGTGAGGCATCACGAGGTCGCTCACGATGATGGCCGGCCTGAACGTGGTGACCTTCTGCAGCGCCGCTTCGCCGTCCGCTGCTTCGTCGGTCAGGAAACCCCACGCGCTGACGAGCTCGGTGAGCCCGACGCGCGTCGCCGTCTCGTCTTCGACGATCAGGACCCGTTCGGCTGTGTCTGTCTTGTCCACCGTCACCTGTCCACTCGGCAACACATCTCGGCTGTGGTACCGGCAAAAATGCGAGTGTACACCGCAAACGCGCCGGGCACACCCGTTGCAATACCTGAGCTCGGAGGCTCAGATGCTGACGAAACTGTGTGCAATTGGCGCCATGGCGGCGCTGCCGCTCGTGGCGGCGTGCGATACGCGCGCCGATACCACACGGCCCGTGGAAAATCCGGATAAAACCGCGCAGGCGGCGAGCCCGGCCGACAGCCCCGCCGTGGCCCCGGATCACGATCCTGCCGCTTCGGCTGACAGAACTGACAAGAAGCCCGCGGAAGGCAACCCGATCTCCCGCCTGTTTTCGAAAGAGCCGGAATATCGCGAGCTGACGCTGCCGGCGGGCACCGTGCTTCCGGTCGAACTGCAGACGACCGTGGCGTCCGATGCGAGCGACATCGAAGACCCGGTGCGTGCGACCGTGCGCCGTGCCGTGGTCGTGGACGGCGTCGAGGCGATCCCGGCTGGGAGCGGGCTGTCGGGTGTCGTGACGGATGCGACGCGATCGGGGCGCGTGAAAGGGCGCGCGCGCGTGGCGTTCCGGTTCAACTCGCTCGAGGCGCGCGATGAGCGGCATGACGTCCGCACCGGCGTCATCGCCCGCAGGGCCCCGGCCACGAAGAAACAGGACGCGGCCAAGATCGCGGTCGGCGCGGGCGCCGGCGCGGTGATCGGCGGCATCGCGGGCGGCGGCGACGGCGCGGCCAAGGGGGCCGCGATCGGCGGCGCCGGCGGCACGGGCGTCGTGCTCGCGACGCGCGGCAAAGAGGTGCGCGTGCCGGCCGGCACCAGCCTCAACGTGCGGTTGACCGCGCCCATCACGATTCGCGTGCCGACGGCGCGGTAGACCACGTGCCACGTGCGACGTGCCACGTGCGACGTGCCACGTGCCCCGACGCCCATCGCACGTGGCACGTGGCACGTCGCACGTGGCACGTCGCACGTGGCGCGTGGCGCCTGGCGGTGGTAGCCTCCCCCCGTGTCCCGCGCGAGAGCCCTCCTGGAAGTTCTGATCTGCTCCGGCTATCCGACTCAGTTCCTCGTCCTGGCGGTGCTCTGGTCGGCGGGCCTGGGACCGCGAGCGGCCGATGGCGGGGGTTTGTCGCTGGCCTTCGTGGCGCTGCTGTCGCTCGCCGACGCGGCGCTGCTCGTCGGGCTGGTCATCTACTTCCTGACGAGACGAGGCGAGCGGCCGCCTGACGTCTTCATCGGTGCCCGACCCGTGTTGCCCGAGGCGGGACGCGGCATCCTGCTCGTGCCGGCGTCTTTTCTGCTCGCAGCCGCCGTGATCGTCACGATCCGCACGGCGCTGCCGTCCCTGCATAACGTCGCCGTGAATCCGTTCGAGGACCTGATGCGCACGCCCGGCCAGCGCGCGGTGCTCGCCGTGGTCGTGATGATCGCGGGCGGGCTGCGCGAGGAGGTTCAGCGCGCCTTCATCCTGCATCGCTTCCAGCAGTCGCTCGGCGGCGCGTGGCTCGGCCTCGGGCTCTTCAGCGTCGTCTTCGGGCTCGGCCACCTGCAGCAGGGTCGCGACGTCGCGGTGGCCACCGCCGTGCTCGGCGCCTTCTGGGGCGCGATCTACATCACGCGGCGCAGCATCGTTTCTCCCGCCATCGCGCATGCGGGATTTAATGTCAGCGAGATCGTGCGGAATGCGGTGGGGGGAGGGTGAGGGCCACGTGAGACACCCGCCTGCCACGTGCCACGTGCGACGTGCCACGTGCGACGTGCGGCATGGACTGTGCTGCGGCACTCGACCATGGGAGCGAAAACGCACAGAGAACTCCGGTTCTGGCAGCTTGCTCACGAACTGCGCGGGCGCATCTATGCAATTACCGAGCGTGGAGATGTCGCCCGCAATGGCAATTTCTGCACAAGCGCGCGAAAGACAATCGCCCAGGTCTGCCGGCGCATTGCGGAGGGTTTCGGCCGCTATGGACACGCGCAGTTCGCGCAGTACGTCGACATCGCGCTCGGATCGTTACGCGAGACGGAAGACCATCTCGATGAGGCGCTGGCCGCAAAGTACGTGTCGGAAGCGGAGTACGCGGAGTTGTGCGAACTGGCGGAGCACGCCCGCGCCTGTGGCTTGAAACTCCTCGGCCACCTCAGCCCCGACCACCGTAGCCAGACAAAGGGCTCGCGTTCGCACGCGATCTCCAGGCGACACTCCTGACGACGGAACCTCGCGCACGTGGCACGTGGCACGTCGCACGTGGCACGTCGCACGTCGCACGTGGCACGTCGCACGTGGCACGTGGCGCGTGGCGCGTGCCTAGCGAGGAATGACCAGCACATCCGCCCGCTGTCTCAACTGCCGCGACCACTCGTCCACCAGCTCGGCGCGGCGTGCGGCCACCAGGCGCCGACGCACTTCCGGAACGACTTCCCCCAGCGTCAACGGCACGCCGTCGCGCACGAACTCCTGCTGGTGCTCGCGATAGTAGCGCGCGATCTCCTCGTCTGCCGGATCGGTCACCGACGCGAACCGCTGCGTGAGGTGGGTCCGGAGGCGGAGGTCGTCGCGGGCGATCGCCTGCAACCGCTTGTCGGTCAGGCCCAGGGCGGCCGCGGTGCGGCGGAACGACTCCTCGTCCGGGAAGCGCGCCCGGATGGGCCGCAGCCGCGCCTGCACTTCAGCGGCGGTCGGCTCGGGAGGCGAATACCGCTCGACCTCGATGAGCTGCAGCGATCGCTCGACGAGCTGTTCGAGCGCCGACCCGACGGGATCGTCGGCCCCCGCGGTGTTCACCAGCCCGAGCGCCATCGCCGTCTGCACGTCCGACAGCGTCACGATCGAGCCTTGAACCACGGCCAGCACGCGATCGATGACCGGCGCGGCCGCGGCGGTTCCGGACAACAGGAACAACACGAACGCTGCGGCGGCCGGACCACGTGTGGGATGGACCTTGCGGGTCCGCCGCGCGAGCCTGAAAGGCTCGCGCCACGGCGCGTGGCGCCGGTCAGAAGGCATGCCCCACCGAAATATGAAACGCCGTCAGCCCTTCGAAGTTCCCTGGCGACAGCTCGCGACGCCGCAGTTTGAAACCCAGGTCGACGCGGATCGGCCCGATCGGCGAGCGGTACCGCAGGCCGAAGCCGGGGCTGGCGCGCAGCTCGCTGACGTCGACATTGCCGATACGCGCGAACACGTTGCCCGCGTCGAGGAAAGCGACAACCCCGACGTCGCGCCAGAGCGGCGTGCGGATCTCCGCGTTCATGACGAGCAGGGCGTTTCCGCCGATCGCGAAGCCGGACGCGGCAATCGTGTCGGGGGCGCCGAGCTTGTCGAGCGCGAACCCGCGCACCGTGGTGCTGCCCCCGGCGAAAAACCGCTCGCTCGCCGGCAGGTCGTCCACCACGATCTGCCCGTTCACGTCCTGCGCGAAGCCGCGTGCCAGCCCGACGCGCAGCGCCGCCGCCAGGACGACGTTTCGTTCGCGCGACAGCGTGCGGAACCCGAGCGCCTGCACGTACGTTTTCGCGAAGCCCACCTGCGATCCGATGCTGCGCGCGGCAAGCTCGCTGTCCGATCCAAGCAGCCAGCCGCGGGTGGGATCCAGCGGATGGTCGCGGGTGTCGCGATAGGCCGAGAACGAGACGCTCGACAGGCGCACGCGCGGAAACACGCGGTCGATGTTGAGCTTCTCGTCTGTCGCGATGCGTTCGTCGAACAACCGCGTCCGGCCGAAACCATATCGGCCCGTGACGCGCACGTACGGCGTCAGGCGGCGCTGCGCCTCCGCGTTCACGCCGCGGCGGCTGAAGTTGAAGCTGCTCCGGATCGCCTGCTCGACGAAGGCGTTCACCGCCACGTCGGCCAGGCGGCCGAACGCGCCGACCTCGCGGTACGTGCCGACCACGCGGTACTCGTTGAACCCGTAATTGGCGGACTCCGGAGACTCGATCGACTCGCCGCGGGGGCGGAAGCTCACGCGCGTGAAGAAGTTGACCGACCGGTTGCGCCCCCACAGGTTGCGCCGCCCGATCTCGAACGAGCCGCGGGGCGCGACCTCGAGGCGTTCGTCCGCGATCCCGCCCGTCCCGAGGACGGTCCGCTGCGCCAGCTCCAGGCCGCCGCCGTAGGCCACCGTGGTCCGGTCCGCCTCTTCGACGGTCACGACGATGTCCCGCCGCGGCTCGTCTCCGTGCGGCACCTCCGTAATCCGCACGCGCCGGAACAACCCAAGGGCGCTCAGCCGGCGCTGGCTCTCCATGACATCCGCGAGCGCCAGCGGCTTGCCCGCTTCGACCAGCAGCTCGCGGCGGATGGTCTCTTCGCTCGTCTTCGTGTTCCCGACGACGATCACGTGATCGACGATGAACCACGGGCCTTCCGTGATGCGATACACGAGGTCGGCCCGCGACCTGTCGGTGGCAAACGTGGGCTCCACCGTGACGGAGGCAGCCGCGTGGCCGCGATTGAGATACTCGAGGTGGATGCGGTCGCGATCCGCCGCCACCGCGGGCGCGTAGAACACCGCCCCGGGCGCCACCTGCGTCAGCCGGCGCAGCTCGTCGTCGCCGAGAACGTCGTTCCCCTCGAAAGACACCGCGCCCACGCGGGTCTGCACCCCTTCGCGGATCGCGATACGCATGTCCACGCCGCCGGCGGCCGTCTCGCTGTTCGCCACGTGAATGGTGGGCGTCGTGAACCCCTGGTGTAGATACAGGGCCCTGATCGCCGCCACCGCGGTCCCGAGACGCCCCTCCACGAAGGGATCGCCCGGCCCCAGCGGCACCAGCGGCCGGAGGCTGCCCGTCGAAAACGCCTGGTTGCCCGAGATCTCAATCGAGTTGACGACGAACCGCCGGCCGCGCGTCACGGTGAACGTGATCGTCTCGACGTCGTCTCCCACCTCGCGACGGTGCGTCACGTGCGCTTTCCAATGGCCCTGCTCGAGCAGGAAGTTCCTGATACGGATGTCGGCGTCTTCGAGCAGGTCCTCGTCCACCGATCCCTCGCGCTCGATCGGCACCAGCTCGGCGACGCGGTTGCGCGGCAGCGGGTCCCCCTCGAACGCGAGCTTGACGATGGGGCCCTGTCGTACGTCCACGGCGACGTCCACGATCTCGCCGCCCGCCCGGGGCGTGGCCTGGTGGCCGGCCGACGACTCGTAGTAGCCCCGCTTCCGCAGCGACTGCACGAACCGCGAGAGCCGCTCGTCCAGCCGATCGGGCTCGAACGCACCGCCGGCGTGCAGGTCGAGCGCCGCCGCCACGCGCTCCGTGTCGCGGACGCCCGCAATCTGCACGGAGCCGATGCGCGCCCGGGCGCCAGCTTGCACGTTGAAGACGAGGATCGTGCGGTCGGGGTCGTGCCTGACGCGAATCGCCGGCTCGACGCGTGCGCGCAGGAACCCGCGCCGGGCCAGTAGTTGCTCCAACACCCGCGCCGCCGCGTCGGCGCGCCCCGCGGGGGGCGCCTTCCCGAACCGTTCGACAACCGCGCGCCGCAGGTCATCGTCGCTGATGCCGAGGTCGCCGCGAAATTCCAGCGAGGCCACCGCGTGAAGGGGCATCAACAGGTACTCGAGCGCCACGGCGCCATTCGGCGCATCGCGGGCCACCACGTCGATGCCCTGGAACCGCCCGATGTTGAACAGGTGCGCGAGGGTTTCCCGAACCGCTTCCATCGAGAGCGGCTGCCCGGCCGGCGTCGAGACGAGGTCGATCAGCACGGGATCGGTCGTCGGGTGCCCTTCGACCTGCAGCACGACCGAGGCGACGGGCCGGCCGACGAACGGCGCCGCAGCGGGCGCGGGCGCCGGCTGCTGTGCCGCCGCGGCCGACGGAAGGGCGCCGGCCGCCGCAAGGGCGAGCGCCAGCGCTGCGGCGGCCCGGCCGGAAGGAGAAGCCATGCCCATCAGTGGGTGTGGCGCACGCGGAACTCGAGCGCGAACGTGTTGTCCTCGTTGCGCGAGAGAATCCACCCGAGGCGCTCGTTCTGATCGTACTCGACGAGGATGATCTGCTCGGTGTGCCCCGCGCCGAGCGCCTGCGAGTAGGTGACGTACACGCGGCTCGACAGGCGCTTGCCGATCGTGACGCGCGCCGCCGGGTTCAACGACTGCAGCGTGCTCAGCTCGCCGATGATCGGGGTGATCTGGGTGGTCACGCCGAAGGTCTGCTCGACGGCGCGGTTGATGACCGACAGCTCGGTGGTGAGCCCGCGCGTGGCGAACGCCGTGAACAACTCCTGCTCGGTCTGCTGGCCGCGCTGCAGCGCGCGCAGCTCGGGGTTCTCGCCGGTGCCTTCGCCGAGCAGCAATGAGAGCACCTCGATGCGCGGCAGCGGCGGGTCGGACGAGGCGTCCCACGTGAAACCGTTCGGCGTCCCGGCCGCGGAAAGGGTCACGCGAAACGTCTCGCCGGGAACCTGCACGCGCGTCTGCGCTTCGACGTCGAAGTACGGCTCGATGCGCGCGGGGTTGGCGAAGTCGAACGCGCCGCGCGTCACCACGTAGCGGTTGCCCTCGAAGATCAGCCAGCCGCGCTCGACCTCCGCGCGGCCGAGGAGCGCCGGGCGATCGTACGAGCCGGTCAGTCGCAGGTCCGCGCTGACCGTCAGGTCGGAGACGTTGTTGTTCACGCGCAGCGTCGAGGGGGCGACGATCCGGATGTCGAACCGCAGCGGGAACCCGGAGGGCGCCGGCGCGGTCGCGGCGGTGCCGCCGCCGACGGCGCCAAGGCCGAAGAGCCCTGCACTCGGATCGAAACGGCGCGTCCACGTGGCGCTGCGGACCGTGGCCGTCCCTCCGATCACCGGGCTCGCCATCGTGCCGCGCAGCGACAGATCGGCGTCCACGAGCGAGCTGAATCCCTCCGGATAGCGGAGGCGCATGCCTTCGCCGACCGCGGTGAGGCTCAAGTTCCCCGGCAGGTAGCCGCTCAGCCCGATGCTGCCGCCGAAGGTCACGAGCCCGCCGCCCATCCGCGCCGTGAGGTGGTCCATCCGCACGCCGCGCCCGTCGAACGACAGGCTGCCGTTGATCGCGTCGAGCGAGTGCGGCAGCGAGAAATGCCGGATGCGGCCGTGGTCGATTCGCGCGAGCCCCGAGAAGATCGGCTCCTTCAACGTGCCGCGGATGTCGGCCGAGAGCTTCGCGGCCCCCGAGCTGCGCACGTCGCGGAAGAACCCCTGCAGCAGCCCGAGGTTCGCGTCCCCCGTGGCGCTCAGCGCGACCCGGTCCTGCTTCAGATCGATGCTGCCGCACAGTTCGAGCTGCGTGCCTTCGCCGACCAGCTTCACGCGGCGGACCGCGTCCTGGCAGACGAGGGAGCGGCTGCCGAGGACGATCGTGTCCTGGTCGAACGCGAGCCGCATCGGCCCGTCGTTCCGCAGGCGATAGTCGAACAGCGTCGCGTCGAGCTGTTCCACCGCCACGTCGACCTGCAGGTGCTCGGGCACGTACAGCTCGCCGGCGACGCGGATCGTTCCGCTCGCCACGGCGGTGGTGAACGGCGAGAGCTTCGGCACGAAGGTGCGGACATACGGATCGAGCGACGTGTCGGAAAACCGGAACGTCATCTCGGTGTCCATCTCGTCGGTCAGCTCGATCTGGCCCGACCCGGACACCGCGAGTCGCGGCGAGGCGGCTTCCACTTCCAGCGTCATCAGGTCGCCGCGGATCCCGAGCCGTCCCGACACCTGCCCGATGCCCTCTTCGCCCGCGTACAGGTCGGCCACGCCGAACCTCACGTCGTAGCGCGGCGCCTCGAACGTGCCGTTGCCCGTCGCGGTGAACTGCAGCAGGCCCGAGAGGGGCGCCTGCGGGAACTCGAAATTCTTCAGCGACTCCACCGGGATCCGCCGGCCGTCGGTGTTGAACGAATACGTGCCGTCCCAGCCCACCCACGCCGCGCCGGTCGCGGCGCCGGTGCTCTTCCGGATCACGATGCCGTCGAGCCGCACGCCGGTGCCTTCGAACCGCAGCCCGGCAGTGGCGCGCTCGAACGTCTCGTCGTACGCCACGCCGTCATCGATCTGCAGCCGGCCGAAGCCATTCGGGCCTTCGTAGAATCCCTGCAGGCGGAATTCGCCGGACGCGAGGCCGTCCACCGGGTAGTCGTACAGCTCGAAGGCGATGCGCAGGTCCTCGAGGGGGCGGCGCGCCATGACGATGTAGGCGTTAATCTCCTCGCCGCCGTCCCGCCGCGGATAGCCCAGCGAGAATCTGCCATCGACCTTGATCGTCGACGCGCCGCCGCCGGGAAGCGGCGCGGTGATGAGCGCGCGCCGCACGTCCACGTAGCTGTTTTCGACGATGATGTCGGCGCGGCCGCGGCCCCAGACGATGTTCCACGCGCTCAGGCCACCGCCATCGAAGGCCCCCTCGATCCGCGGCCGCCGGAAGGACTGGCGCATCACGCCGTCGAACGTGCCGTGCCCGCCCATCGGCACGGGGGAGGTGGGCGAGTTGAACGCGGTCAGGATCGCGGCCATCACGCGGTCGCTGTCCTGCCAGTCACGGCTCGTGACGTGGAACGGAATGTCCGCGTTCTCCAGCCACGCCGTGCGCCCCTTGAACGACACGTACGTGCTGCTCGCGGCAATCCAGCTGTCATCGAGCGTGATCCAGTCGGGCGTGAAGCGATAGGCGACGTGTCCGGCGATCGGCACGTATCCGGCCGGCAGGTCGCGATTGAACGGCCCCGCGTCAATGCCGCGCGCCTCGGCGAGCGCGGCCTGCTCCGGCGTCAGCTCTCGCCCCTGGAGCGCCACTCCCGCGGGCGCCCGCACGTCGACCGCCCCCTCGCCGTGCAGCTGCGCGCTGAACCGCCCGATGGGCCACTCGAGCAGGTTGCGTCCCGTCGCGCGCCCCGCGAGGCGCAGCCCTTTCGTCTCGAGAAAGTCCGTGTACTGCGCGAGGTCCACGTCCCGGTACCTCGCATCGAAGCGTGCCCGCCATCCCGTGCGTGAAGGGTTCCGCCACATCCTGTAGCTGAACTGCGACTGACCGCCGAACACCGACGCCGAGGCGTGCGGCACCTCGACGCTGTCCGGGAGCCACACGACGGCGCCCTGCAGCCGCGGGAACCGGTACGCGTTGACGCCGGCCAGCGGGCTGCTGAAACGCCCCTTGAGCGCCCGGCCGCCCTTGAAGAGGTGGAACGTGCCTTCGAAGTCCCCTTCGCCCGACAGCGTGAAGTGGTCGCGCGCGAAGAAGATCTCCCTCATGCGCGAGAACTGGATGTGCGATCGCACCTGGTAGAGCTGCTCGGGCCACTTGCCCAGGTTGACGTCGCCGGTGACGATCGACCGCGCGCCGTCGGTCTTCAGATCGAGGTGGTCGAAGTGCACGATCCCGCCGTCGATGCGGAACAGCGACGCCATGTCCGCGCGCATCGGCACGTAGGACTGGATCGAGATCAACCCGTTCGAAAACGACGCGTGGCCGCGGTACGTCGCGCCCGCCTTGAACACCGTGACGTTCAGGTTGCGCGCCAGCGTGGACCACGGCGTGCCGTGATCGTCGTAGAGGAACTCCCCTCGGTCCGCGGTGACGTACTGCAACGTCGTCGTCCAGCGCCTCGGCCCCGTGGTCCGCGGCTCGCGGGTGAATTTCGGGAAGTTGTGCCGGCCGTCGGGAAACGTCTCGACGATCATCCTCCAGCCGGTCATATGGATGGCGTTGAAGACGACCTGCCGGTTGAACAGGGTCCACGCCGGCATCGAGACTTCGATCTTGCGCGCGGTGAGGAACGGCCGGTGCCCCGGCTCGAGGCCGGCAACCACCAGGTCCTCGACGACGTACCGGCCCGGGATGATCCGCGCGGAGATTCGCCCGATCGTGACGCGCCGTTTCAGGTAGCTGGTGGCTTCGCGCTCGGCGCGGTCGCGCACCGAGGGACCCACGTCGATCGTCACCGTGACGGCAACGACGAGCAGCAGCAGGAGGGCCAGCCCGACCGCCGCGCGGACGATGGCCCGCCCGACCCGGACCTTCATTCGATGATGACGAGGAGGCGGCCGGCCTCGACCGACATGCCGTCGCGCACCTGGACGTCCTTCACGCGCCCGGCGCGCGCGGCCGACAGCTCGTTTTCCATCTTCATCGCCTCGACCACGACGAGCGGCTGCCGCGCCTGGATCTCGTCCCCGGGGCTCACGAGCACGCGGACGACGCGGCCCGGCATCGGCGCCGCGATCCGCTGCTCGCCGGCGCCCGCCGCGTCCGGCGGTCCCTCGCGGCGCGAACGGCGGCCGTTGACGATCGCCGTCACGGCCCCGTCCGCCAGGTGAATATGCAGGTCGGTCGACGAGGCCTGTGCGACGGCCACGTCGTAGCTCCTCGCGCGCTCCTCCGGGAACAGCAGCGACAGCCGGCCCGTGCCGGCGGTCCGGGCGTCCACGTCGCGCGTGCGTCCTTCGATCGTAATCCGGTAGCGGCCGTCGGCAGCGGGCCCGATACGCTCGACCGCCACCGTCCGGGTGCGCCCGTTGATCTCGATCTCGAAGGTGGCGATCACGGCCTCAGACCCTCGCGCCGCGCCGCCAGTTTCCACCCCTTGCGCCCCGGGCTTCCCCCTCCGGCGGCAGCCGCGGCCGAGCGCGTTGCGCTCGCGCGCAGCAGGGTATGGAGCGCCGCGGCGATCGCGGCGACTTCTTCCGACTCCGCGGAGAGCTCGGCGAACGGCCCCTCGCGGTGCCGCAGCACCTGATCGACGAACGTCGTGTCGAAACGGCCTGCGAGAAACGCCGGCTCGTGGATCAGCCACTGGAAAAACGGGATCGTCGTCTGGATGCCGAGCACCTGGTATTCCTGCAGCGCTCGCGAGAGCCGGCTGAGCGACTGGGCGCGGTCCTCTCCCCACGCGACCAGCTTGGAGATCAACGAATCGTAGAAGACCGGGACGGTCGAACCCGGCGTGACGCCGGCATCGTTCCTGATCCCCGGCCCGGACGGAAGGCGGAAGGAGGTGATCACGCCCGGCGACGGGATGAACTTCTGATCCGGATCCTCCGCGTAAATCCGGCACTCGACCGCGTGCCCGCGCGGCGTCAGCGCGCGAGCGGGATCAATCGCCAGCGTTTCGCCGCGCGCGATCCGAATCTGCCACTGGACGAGATCCAGGCCGGTGACCATCTCGGTGACGGGGTGCTCCACCTGGAGACGCGTGTTCATCTCCAGGAAAAAGAACTGCCCGCCGTCCACGAGGAACTCCATCGTCCCCGCGTTGGTGTAGCCGACCGATCGCGCGAGCGCCGCGGCGCGGTCCGCCATCGTCGCGCGCAGCTCCGGCGAGACCGCGGGAGACGGTGACTCTTCGACCACCTTCTGATGCCGGCGCTGGATCGAGCATTCGCGCTCGACGAACGGCACGACCGTTCCGTGGTCGTCGCCGAGCAGCTGGATCTCGATGTGGCGCGGATTCGGCAGGCGCCGCTCCAGGTAAATGGACGCGCTGCCAAACGAGGAAAGCGCCTCGGAGCGCGCCGCACGGATTGAGGATTGGAGGTCGGCCGGCATCCCGACGACGCGCATACCCTTGCCGCCGCCGCCAGCCACCGCTTTGATCAGCACGGGGTAGCCGATCTGCTCCGCGATGGCGGCGATCGTCTCGACCGGGACGTCATCGCCCAGCGGCTCCTCGGTGCCGGGCACCACCGGCACGCCCGCCTTGATGGCGGCCTGGCGCGCCGCCGTCTTGCTGCCCATCAAGGCGATCAGTTCGGGGGTGGGGCCGATGAAGATCACGCCCGCGTCGCGGCACTCGGCGGCAAAAGCGGGATTCTCCGCGAGGAACCCGTAGCCGGGGTGCACGGCCTCCGCCCCCGCGCGCCTCGCCACGTCCACCAGGGCGTCGATCTTCAGATAGCTCTCGCGCGCCGGGTTCCCGCCGATCGGGTATGCCTCGTCCGCGTAGCGGACGTGGTAGGCGTCGCGATCGCAGTCGGAGTACACCGCCACGCTCGCGATGCCCATCTCGCGGCAGGCCCGCATCACGCGGACGGCGATCTCGCCACGATTCGCCACCAGGATCTTCTTCACCAGATCACCAATTCACCAGATCACCAGATCACAGAATTTCAGAGCGGTATATTCCCGTGCTTCTTCGGCGGATTCCTGTCGCGCTTGGTCTCCAGGCCCGCCAGCGCCGAGATCAGCTTCGCACGCGTCGTGCGCGGATGGATGACTTCGTCGATGAACCCGCGCGACGCCGCCACGTACGGGTTCGCGAACTTCTCCCTGAACTCCGCGACCTTGGCGGCGCGCGCGGCGACGGGGTCCGGTGCCGTCTCGATCTCCCGCTTATACAGGATGTTGACGGCCCCTTCCGCGCCCATCACGGCGATCTCCGCCGCCGGCCATGCGAAGTTCACGTCCGTGCGGATGTGCTTCGACGACATGACGCAATACGCACCGCCGTACGCCTTCCGCGTGATCACGGTCACCTTCGGCACCGTCGCTTCGGCGTACGCGAAGAGCAGCTTCGCGCCGTGCCTGATGATGCCGCCGTACTCCTGGCGCGTCCCCGGCAGGAACCCGGGGACGTCCTCGAAGGTGATCAGCGGGATGTTGAACGCGTCGCAGAACCGCACGAAACGCGCCCCTTTCACAGAGGCGTCGATGTCCAGCACGCCGGCCAGGTGCGCCGGCTGGTTCGCGACGATGCCGGCCGACCGGCCGCCGAGCCGCGCGAAACCCACGATGATGTTGCGCGCATAGTCGCGGTGCACCTCGAGAAACACGCCGTCGTCGACCACCGCGTGAATGAGGTCGTGCATGTCGTACGGCTGGTTCGGCGACTCCGGCACGAGGCGATCCAGCGACTCGTCCTCGCGGTCCGCGGGATCGGCGGTGTCGATCCGCGGCGGATCGTCCACGTTGTTGCTCGGCAGGTAGCCGAGCAGCTCGCGGATCAGCTGCAGGCACTCGCGATCGTCGGCGACGCTGAAGTGCGCCACGCCGCTCGTCTCGTTGTGGGTGCGCGCGCCGCCGAGGTCTTCCTTCGTGACCTCCTCGTGCGTCACCGACTTGATCACGTCCGGCCCGGTGACGAACATGTAGCTCGTCTTCTGGACCATGATGTTGAAGTCGGTGATCGCCGGCGAGTACACCGCCCCCCCGGCGCACGGCCCCATGATCGCGGAGATCTGCGGGACGACGCCGGAGGCGAGCGTGTTGCGCAGGAAGATGTCGGCGTAGCCGCCGAGCGACAGCACGCCTTCCTGGATCCGTGCGCCCCCCGAGTCGTTCAGGCCGACGACCGGCGCCCCCATCTTCACCGCCAGGTCCATGATCTTCACGATCTTGGCGGCGTTGGTCTCCGAGAGCGACCCGCCGAACACCGTGAAGTCCTGCGCGAAGGCGTACACCTGCCGGCCGTCGATCCGGCCGTGCCCCGCCACCACGCCGTCCCCGGGGATGATTTGATCCTCCATCCCGAAGTCGCGACAGCGGTGCGTGACCAGTCTGTCGATCTCCTCGAAGGTGCCGGTGTCGAACAGCAGGTCGATCCGCTCGCGCGCGGTCAGCTTGCCCGCCTCGTGCTGCTTCTTCAGCCGCGCTTCCCCGCCCCCCAGCTCGGCGCGCCGCTCCAGATTCTCGAGATGGCTCAGTGGGTCCAAATTCTCAAATCCTCAAATCTTCGCGGCCGCCTGCGCCTTTTCCCAGTCCTTCAGGAACCGCTCGAGCCCGATGTCGGTGAGCGGGTGTTTGAACATCGCCTCGATCACCGCCGCCGGGCAGGTGCAGATGTCCGCGCCCATGCGCGCCGCCTGCACGACGTGGATCGGGTGCCGGACGCTCGCCACGAGAATCTCGGTCGTGAAGTTGTAGTTCTCGTAGATGTCCACGATCTGCTCGATGAGCGCCATGCCTTCGGTCGCGATGTCGTCCAGCCGCCCGACGAACGGGCTCACGTACGACGCGCCCACCTTCGCGGCCAGCAGCGCCTGCGTCGCCGAGAAGACGAGCGTCACGTTCACGCGGATCCCCTCCGCGACGAGCTGCCGGCACGCCTTGACGCCTTCCTTCCCGAACGGCACCTTGACGACGATGTGCTCGTCGATCGTCGCAAGATCGCGCCCTTCCGCCACCATCGCGGATGCCTCGGTGGCGACCACCTCCGCGCTCGTCGGCCCCTGGACCGTGCGGCAGATCTTCCTCAGAAGGGCGCGAGAGTCCCCCGCTTCCTTCGCGAGCAGCGACGGGTTGGTCGTGATCCCGTCGATGATGCCGAGGGGGACCAGCGCTTCGATTTCCTTCAGGTTGCCGCTATCGATGAACAGCTTCATACCCGGATCCTCAAATCTTCGAATCTTCCACCGGATTCGTCAGCTCACCAACCCCCTCCACCCGGATCGTGACCGTGTCTCCCGCCTTGAGCGGTCCGATGCCCGCGGGCGTACCGGTTGCGATGATGTCGCCGGGGAGCAGCGTCATGACGGACGAAATGAACCAGATCAGGTGGTCGACCGGGAAAATCAGCTGCGCCGAGCTTGACGACTGGCGCACTTCGCCGTTCACGAGGCCTTCGACCTTCAACGGCCGGCCGTCGTAGCCGGTGGCGATGCACGGGCCGATGGGCGCAAAGGTGTCGAATCCCTTCGCGCGCGTGTACTGCACGTCCTTGGCCTGCAGCTCGCGCGCGGTCACATCGTTGACGCAGGTGATGCCGCGCACGTACTCCAGGGCGCGTGACTTGGGCACGCGGTACGCGCGCGTGCCGATCACGACGCCGAGCTCCGCCTCGTGGTCCACGCGGCCGACTCCCGGCGGAATACGGATCGCTTCCCCCGCGCGGATCACCGCCGTGGAAGGCTTGATGAAGAGCATCGGCTCGCTGGGCAGCGGCTTGTTGGTCTCCGCCGCGTGGTCCTTGTAGTTGAGCCCGACGCAGACGATTTTCGACGGCGTATCGATGGTATGAATTCGTTCCATTCCTGCCTCGTGCCTGATCAGCGCGCCGTTTCCTCGACCCGCGCCGACTGCGCGCCCATGTTCCTCGCCCGGTCCACCGCCACGACCGCGTACACGTACTTCACGCCCGGCTGCGCCGCGGCGTCCTTGAAGGTGGTTTCCTTGATCGGTTCGGGCGTGAGTGCTTGAAGTGTGTCACCCGGCGCAGTGCCGCGCAAGACCAGATAGCCCGCCAGGTCCGCCGCCGGGACGGCATCCCAGATCAGGCTGATGCTCCCCGGGCCGGCAACCGCGGCGAGGCCGGCCGGTGCCGGCGGCGCAAAGGTGTCGGCGGGCGTCACGCACGCGGGCGACGACAAGGCGCTCTCGACGGGCGTGCCGCCCACGTGCGAGACAGCGCTCGCGCGGTAACAGCGCTCCTTCCCGAACTCCACCCGATCGTCACTGAACGTCGCGGCCTCGAGCGGCGCGGAGTTCATCGGGCTGGCGGCCGACGCCGTGTCATAGACGTTGTACCCGTCCGCGCCCGCCACCTCGAGCCACGTGACGGTGATGGCCTTCTCGTCATACGCGACGGCCGCCGCCGGCGGCGCCGGCGGCGGTTCGACGAGCGGCACCGACGCCATCGTCGCCGGCCCGCGGCGATTGCGCTTGCTCACCGGCACGACCATGTACATCCGCACGGGCACCGCCGGCTCCTCCGGCTTCGCCGCCGCGACACCGGGAACGGCGCGCGCGCGCGCCGGGGGCACGTAAAGCGCGTCCTGTATCCCGGCGAGCGCTTCCTCCGCTCCCGCGGTCTTCTCCTCCGGCTTTGGCGTGACCGTCGCGATGCGCGCGGCGGCGCGCACGAACTCGTCTCCCTGCGGCGCGTCGGCCGGCTTCGCGACCGAGAGCGCGTAGACGTCGATCCGCGTCAGGTCGGCGGGGGTCGAGCTGTCCGTGTTCCTGTCGGGCAGCGTGAACCGCAGGACGGCGCGATCGCCGAGCCTCCGCGCGGACAGCTCGGTGACCGCCGCCGGCGTGATGCGCAAGGGGGCCAGGGGGGGCCCTTTCTTTCCGCAGCCGACGAGCGTCACCGTGATGATGATGAAAAACGCCTGAAGACGCGTGGTCACAGAATGTATCTGCTCAAGTCCTCGTTGCGGACGATGTCGGCGAGCATCCGGTCCACGTACTCCGCCGTGATGGTGATGGCCTGTTCGCCGAGGTCCGGCGCTTCGAACGAGACCTCGTCGAGGAGCTTCTCCATCACCGTGTGGAGCCGCCGCGCGCCGATGTTCTCCGTCCGCTCGTTGACGAGCGTGGCAAAGTCGGCGATCCGTTCGACCGCGTCCTTCTCGAAGGTCAGCATCACCCCCTCGGTGGCGATGAGCGCGACGTACTGCTTGACGAGCGCGCTGCGCGGCTCGGTGAGGATGCGCACGAAGTCGTCGCGCCCGAGCGCCTCGAGCTCGACCCGGATCGGAAATCGCCCCTGCAGCTCCGGGATCAGATCGGACGGCTTGGACACGTGAAACGCGCCGGCGGCGATGAACAGGATGTGGTCGGTCCGCACCATGCCGTACTTGGTGTTGACCGTCGTGCCCTCGACAATCGGCAGGATGTCGCGCTGCACCCCCTCGCGGCTCACGTCCGGCCCATGGCCCCCTTCGCGCCCGGCGATCTTGTCGATCTCGTCGACGAAGATGATGCCCGCCTGCTCGGCGCGCTCGACCGCCGCGCGCGCGACCGTCTCCATGTCGATCAGCTTCTGCTCCTCTTCCTGCGTGATCTGCTCGAGCGCGTCGGGCACGCGCAGCTTCCGGCGCTTGGTCCGCCCCGAAAACATGTTGCCCAGCCCCGGCAGCATGTCCTTGACGTTGATGTCGATCTCCTCCACCGAGGAGCCCGCGATGATCTCGAACGAGGGAAACGATTTCTCCCGCACCTCGAGCTCGACCTGCCGCTCGTCGAGCCGCCCCTCGTGCAGCTGCTCGCGCAGCCGCTCGCGCGTGCTGCCGTGGTGTTCGCGCGCCGGATCGGTCTCCGTCACGTAGCCCGGCACCTGCGGCGGCGGCAGCAGCAGGTCCAGCAGCCGCTCCTCGGCGTTCTGCTTCGCCTTCTCGCGCACCTCCGCCCGTCGCTCGTCGCGCACCATCTCCACGGCCAGCTCCGTGAGATCGCGCACCATCGACTCGACGTCGCGCCCGACGTAGCCGACCTCGGTGAACTTCGACGCCTCCACCTTCAGGAAGGGAGAGTGCGCCAGCTTGGCGAGCCGCCGGGCGATCTCGGTCTTGCCCACGCCCGTGGGGCCGATCATCAGGATGTTCTTCGGCAGCACGTCATCGGCCAGCTCGGGCGCGAGCTTCCGGCGCCGCATCCGGTTGCGCAGCGCGATGGCGACCGCACGCTTCGCCTGCGCCTGCCCGACGACGTGCTTGTCCAGCTCGGCGACGATCTCGCGCGGCGTGAGCGAGTGCACGGTGGTGGCGGCGGTCTCCGGGAGGTAAATCGGCATCTCAGACTTCTTCGATCGAAAGGTGCGCGTTCGTGTAGATGCAGATGCCCGCGGCGATCTGCATCGCCTGCTCCGCGATCGTGCGCGCGTCGAGCGACGTATGCTGCGCCAGCGCCTTCGCGGCCGCCATCGCGTACGCACCCCCGGAGCCAATCGCGATGATGCCGTCGTCGGGCTCGATGAGATCGCCGGTGCCGGACAGCAGGAACGTCGAGTGCTGATCGGCGACGACCAACATGGCCTCCAGGCGCCGCAGGATGCGGTCGCTGCGCCAGTCCTTGGCGAGCTCCACCGCGGAACGCTCCAGGTTTCCGCGATATTGTTCGAGCTTCGCCTCGAAACGCGAGAACAGCGCGAAGGAATCCGCCGCCGAGCCGGCAAACCCCGCGATAATCTTGTCGTTGTAGAGGCGCCGGATCTTGCGCGCCCCCTGCTTCACGACGGTGTGGTTGAACGTGACCTGGCCGTCGCCGGCCATGACGGATCGGCCATTGTGACGGACCGCGAGAACCGTGGTGGCGTGGAACATCCGACTGTCGATTATATGGGACAACTGCTCTCCGCAGCGGACAGCCGGATGGAAGGTAACCCACTGATTCCGGCCCACTTCAGAGCGCCGCTCCGTGGCAGCGCTTATGCTTCGGCTCAGGCGTAGAATGAAGATGGGGACCAGGTCGTCCCCGGGCTTCGAGGAGCCTGCCATGGTGCGCACCCATCGCGCGACTGTTTTTTTCTTCCTCGCGACCGGGCTTGCCGCGGTCATCGCCGCGCCCGTGCTGGCGCAGGAGCGTCGGTCGCCGCAGGGGCATGGCGGCGGCGAACACGCCGTGTCGCGCCCCTCGGGCGGCGGATCGAGCTCGTCTTCTTCCCCGTCCGGCGGCTCGACATCATCCTCCTCGGGCGGCGGATCGAGCGTCGGCTCCTCCGGCGGTGGATACGGCCACGCCGTGCCCCGGGGTGAAGGGCGCGCGTACGGGCGTCGCGGCGGCTCGGGCGCGACCTCGTCGCGAGGGGGCAGCCCGAAATCGGTGATCGTGCCGGACGGGCGGTCGGCGTCCGAGCCGGGCATCCACCGTGGCGAGCCGGCGCCGGGCTACGCGCGGCCGCGCGCCGGTCGTCCCGCGACAGGGACGGCAGTGCCCCGTGATGAATCGAACCTGCCGGATCTCCTCTGGAGGCGCGACCCGTACTGGGCGTACGGCTACTACCAGTACAGCCGCTGGACGCCTTTCTATTACGGGCCGTGGGGCGGGTTCATGTATTACGACCCGTTCTGGTGGGACTACTACTACGGCTACGGTTACAGCCCGTACTACGGCGGCTACGCCTATGACGAGTCCAGCGTCGAGCATGGCGGGCTCAAGCTGAAGGTGAAGCCGCGCGAGGCGCAGGTCTACGTCGATGGCTACTTCAGCGGCATCGTCGATGATTACGATGGCGTGTTCCAGAAGCTCCGGCTCCGGAGCGGCGGCCACCGCATCGAGCTGCGCGGCGAGGGCTTGCAGCCCTCGATCTTCGACGTGCTCATCGTGCCGGGCGAGACGGTGACGTACCGCGGCGAGCTGAAGCCGAAGCAGCCCTGACGACGATCGCCCGGCCCGCCTCTCTCCATGATCAACTTGAGGTGGACCACTTCACAGTACCATGAGGTGGTCCGCGTGATTCCGCTCAGATTACGTGAAGAGGCTGGCGACCAGGTGGAGCGCCGACGCTCCAACGGCACCAGCGGCGGCGCGCCACCAAGAGCGCAACCCCGCGACGCGCTTCAGGACGATGAACACCCCCGTATAGAAGAGAACGAACCCGAATGGGATCCTTAGACTGATCCCAAACAGGATCGCCGGCACTACGATCGCCAGCAGGATCTCGACAGCTTTACGGACTTTCATGCTGGCCTCTCTATGTACAGTGCTCACCCATGTAGCGGCAGCGGCAGTAGGCGAGGTACTCACCCATGTACCACCCGAGAGTCCACGCGTACGTCATGCCGTAAGATGCTCCGACGCAGCCCAATGCCCAACAGTCGAGCCAATGCAGGGGTACAGGGCAGCACCTGCGGCTACGAACGCGCTTCTGATCGCCTCCCTGTGCTGACCCCTGGCTTGGTTGTCTAGGCAGGCTTGATGCAAGTGATCCGCTGCGGCCTTGCCGCTCAGCCTCTTCATTTTGGGAGTGGGTTGGTTTCGGTCGTAGGGTCTTGGCTTGAGTGGCGCCGGCTGGTTTGTTGCCCGCGGCACGAACGCCAGGCCGACTACCAGCAAGCTGACGACAAGCAGCGCGACGGTCGCTCGTAGCCGACTACTCT
>JACPDI010000064.1 GCA_016184105.1 Acidobacteriota bacterium | reverse complement strand
TGATCCAGTCGTGGGGCGGCGTCGACGTGCTCGTCAACAACGCCGGCATCGTGCGTGACGCCCAGCTCGTCAAGTGGAAGGACGGCGCGGTCGCGTCCGTGATGTCCGAGGACACCTTTGACGCCGTCATCAACGTGAACCTGCGCGGCGTCTTTCTCTGCACGCGCGCCGTCGTGCCGCACATGATCAAGGCGGGGCGCGGCGTGATCCTCAACGCGTCCTCGGTCGTCGGCCTGTACGGCAACTTCGGCCAGACCAACTACGCGTCCACGAAGGCCGGCGTCATCAACATGACGAAGACCTGGGCGCGGGAGCTGGGGCGCTACGGCATCCGCGTGAACGCCGTCGCCCCCGGCTTCGTGGCCACCGAGATCCTCAAGGCGATGCCCGCGAAAGTTCTCGAAGGGATGGTGAGCCATACGCCGATCGGGCGCATGGGAGAGCCGGACGACATCGCGGAGGCGTACGCGTGGCTCGCCTCCGACCGCGCCGCGTTCGTGCACGGCGCCGTCCTGTCGGTCGATGGCGGACTGGTGGTCGGCACATGAGCGGGCGCTACGCGCGCCTCGCCTCGACGGGACGGTTCATCCCGCCCATCGAGGTGAGCAACGCGATGATGCACGAGCAGCTGAAGTCGCGGTTCCCCGAGTTCATCCGCAAGATGGAGGAATCGAGCGGGATCAGGACACGGTGGCACGCTCCCGAGGACTGGGCGACGTCGGACGTCGCCTTGCCCGCGGCACGCCAGGCGATCGAACGCGCGGGGCTGACGCCGGATGACCTCG
Source organism: Acidobacteriota bacterium (assembly GCA_016184105.1). Classification (NCBI taxonomy): domain Bacteria; kingdom Pseudomonadati; phylum Acidobacteriota; species Acidobacteriota bacterium. The sequence goes on along the minus strand of JACPDI010000064.1, from coordinate 8,288 downwards.
ACCTCATCGTGCTGGGCACCGACTCGCCGGATTACATCACGCCGGCCACCTCCGTGGTTCTGCAGCACAAGCTCGGCGCGAGGCGAGCCGGCACGTTCGACGTCGGCTGCGCGTGCGCGTCGTTCCCGACCGGCCTGGCGGCCGCCGCCGGCATGATGGCCGCAAATCCGACCATGCGCGCGGCGCTCATTGTCGGCGCGTACCTGATGCACAAGCTTGCCGGCCCGGACGATCCGTTCAACTTCTTCTATGGCGACGGCGCCGGCGCGGCCGTGCTCGTCGCCGGAACGACGCCAGGGTTCATCGGGTCGGCGCTGCAGGCCGACGGCGCGTACGCCGGGAGCTGGGGCATCTATGCCGGCGGCACCGCGGAGCCTGCGACGGAGGATGCCGTTCGCGCGGGGCGGACGACGGTCAGGATGCTCGAGCGCTATCCGCCGGAGGTGAATCACGACGGGTGGCCGCGGCTGGTCCGCCGGCTCGCGCGGGACCACGGCTTCGGCGTTTCGGAGATCGGCTTCATCGTGTTCTCGCAGGTCCGCAAGCCCAGCATCGAGCTCGTGATGAAGGATCTCGGGCTGCCGATGGAGCGCACGCAGACCGTGATGGAGGAGTGGGGCTACACCGGATCGGCGTGCATCCCGATGGCGCTCGATCGCGCGAGGGAACTTGGCAGGATTCACGACGGCGACCTGGTCGTGCTCGTCGGATCGGGGGTCGGCTACAACCAGGCGGCGGTCGCGTTCCGCGCGTGAGGTGCGGGTGGGATGATCCACGCCGATCTGCTCCGGGAGCGCGCGAGGCTGACGCCGTCCAGGCTCGCGCTCGTCGAGGTGGCGAGCGGTCTCCGCTTGACGTACGCGGAGCTGGACGCGCGGGCGTCGGCCGCCGCGCACGTGCTGGCCGGCGCGCTCGGCCTCGGCAAGGGAGACCGCCTCGCGCTGCTGGCGGCCAACTCGGTGGAGTTTGTCGAGATCTTCTTCGCCGCCGCGCGCACGGGCGTCGTGCTCGTGCCGCTCAACACGCGCAACACCCCGTACGAGATCGACGACATCCTCCAGAACGCCACCCCGCGCGTCCTGATAGCCGATGCGGCGGGCCTCGCAGGCTCGCCCGGCGGACTCGAAGGGCCCGTTTCACAGAAACGGACCGTCACGCTCGAAGACTACGCGCGGCTGCGCGATGCTGCCATCGGGCATCCGTTCGTCGCGGTGTCCTGCGACGGCGAGGACCTCCTCGCGCTCTTGTACACGAGCGGCACCACCGGCCGGCCGAAAGGCGTCCGCATTCCACACCGGATGGTGGCGTGGAACGCGTTCAACACGGTGATCGGCTGGCAGCTTCGCGACGATGACGTGGCGCCGGTGTTCACGCCGCTCTACCATGCCGGCGGCCTGGGCGTGTTCCTGACGCCCATGTTCGCGGTCGGCGGCACGGTGGTTCTGCATCGCGCCTTCGATGCGGGCGAAGTCTGGGACGCCATCGTGCGCGAGGGGGCGACGGTGGTGTTCGGCGTTCCCACGATCTTCCAGATGCTCATGAACGCGCCGGCGTTTGCCACGGCGGACCTGGGGCGCGTGCGCTGGTGCATCAGCGGCGGAGCGCCGCTGCCGCAGTACCTCATCGACGCCTACCAGCGGCGCGGCGTCACGTTCAAGCAGGGTTACGGCCTCACCGAAGTGGGGGTCAACTGCTTCGCGATGACCACGGAGGACTCGATCCACAAGAAGGGCTCGATCGGCAAGCCGCTCATGTTCACCGAAGCGCGGCTCGTCGATGGCCAGGGCAACGCGGTCGCTCCCGGCGAGATCGGGGAGCTGCTCTTGCGCGGGCCGCACGTCACCCAGGGATACTGGAACGACGCGGCGGCCACCGCCGACGCGCTCGACGCGGACGGCTGGTTTCACACGGGGGACTCCGCCCGGTCCGACGCCGAAGGGTTCTTCTACATCGCCGGGCGCAAGAAGGACATGTTCATCAGCGGGGGAGTCAACGTCTATCCCGCCGAGATCGAGGCGGTGCTGCTGTTGCACCCCGACGTACAGGATGCCGCCGTCGTCGGCGTGCCGCACGAGACCTGGGGCGAAGCGGGCGTGGCGTTCGTCGTCGCGCGCCCAGGCACCGCGCCGTCCGCCGAGGCCCTCACGGCGCACCTGCGGGAGCGCCTCTCGCGCTACAAGCTCCCGCGCGAGTTCCGTTTCATCGATGCCCTCCCGCGCACGGCGTACGGGAAGGTGGTCAAGACGGAACTGCAGAAACGACTATGACGAAACCCATCTACATTGCGGCCTATCACCAGTCCCGGTTCGGGAAGCTCCTCGCGATGGACGTGCCCACCATCGTCAGTCGTTCGGTCGACGAGGTGTGCCGGACGATCGATGCCGATGCCGCGGCGATCGACGTCGGGTCGATCGGCGCCGCGTGCAACTTCACGCTGAACCGCCAGGGGCTGCTTTCGGGCCTGATGGCGATGGTGCCGGGGCTGGCGGGCAAGCCGATCGAGTCGGTGGAGAACGCCTGCGCGTCGGGCGGGCAGGCGGTGCTCTCGGTCATCCAGAAACTGCAGTGCGGGCTCGGCGAGGTCGGCGTCGCCGCCGGCTACGAGAAGATGCGCGACGCGGAAGGCAAGATGGACGGCAGGCTCGTCGGCGAGGTGCTGGGTTACTACTCGCATCCCGCCGAACGCGAGGGCAGGACGTTTGTCTTCCCGCACCTGTTCGCGGAGATCATGGCGGCCTACATGGAGTCGCACGGCGCGAGCGAGCGCGACCTGGCGCAGATCGCCGTGCAGGAGTACGCCAATGCGCGTGAGAACCCGTGTGCCCAGATGCGGAACGTCGAGCTGACCGTCGACGCCGCATGCACGATCGGCGGAATCAACCGCTACATCGTGGACGGCCTGCCGCTGAAGACCTATGACTGCTCACAGATCACCGACGGCTACGCCGCGCTGATTCTCGCGACCGAAGAGGGGCTCGCGAAGCTCGGCGTGAAACGCGCCGACGCGGTCCGCGTCGCCGGCTGGAGCCAGGCCACCGACCCGTTGATGAAGGCGGGGCGCGAGACGCTGCGTCCGGCCGGCGCGTACGCGGCCATGCGGCGCGCCTACGACATGGCGGCCGTCGCGCCGGCGGACGTCAATGTCGCCGAGGTGCACGACTGTTTCACGGTCGCGGGGGCGATCGGCACCGAGGTCATCGGCAAGGCTGAATACGGAAGGGGGGCGAAATACTGGGTTGACGGCAAGGCGCGGCCGGACGGCGAGTGCGGCATCAACACGTCGGGCGGCCTGATTGCGAAAGGGCATCCCGTCGGGGCGACCGGCATCGCGATGATTGGCTGGTGCGCCTGGCAGTTGCTGGGCAAGGCCCCGGCGCCACTGCAGGTGGCGCAGCCCCGCGCGGCCGCCACGTTCAACATTGGCGGGCCGCTCTGCGCGTCGGTCTGCACCGTGCTTCGATCCGCCTGAGAGGATAGACGATGCGAACCACCAAGACGGCGCGGGGCCGGGGACAGCGGCGGTTGAACCAGGAAGAGCGTTCCGGCCGCAGCCGCGCGCAGATCCTCGATGCCGCCCTGAAGCTCTTTTCGACTCAGGGCTACCACGGCACCAGCATGCGCGACATCGCCGTGAAGGCGGGCGTCTCCACCGGGAACGTGTATCACCAGTTTCCGGACAAGGAGACGGTGTTCCGGACGCTGCTCGATCGCTACTGGGAGGCGGTGGAGTCGCCCGATTACCCGTTCAACCGCGCGCTGTTCGACGGCGCGTTTCCCGACAATCTCGAGGCGCTCGGCCGGGCCGCGCGCGAGACCGTCGAGCGCTACCGCCCCTACATCGCGCTCATCTACGTGGACGTGGTGGAGTTCGAGGGGAGCCACATCCGGAAGTTCTATTCCGACATGGCCAGCCGGTTCGAGGCGTTCCTGGCGACGCCCGAAGCGAGGCGCCGCGTGCAGGGTCTCATGCGCGGCGACGTTTCACCGCTCGCCGCCGTCATGCTGACGACGAGGTTCCTGCTGCATTACTTCACCGTGGAAGTGCTGTTCGGCGTCCCGGACCATTTCGGACAGGACACCGACACGGTGCTCAAGGAAATTGGGGCGATATTGAGTCACGGGATGTTGAAAGCAGAGGGAGCTGGGGGGAGAGAAGTTCGATAGGTTCGAGAGGGTTCGAGGGGGTTCGAGGGGGTTCGAGAAGGTTCGAGGGATTCGAGGGGTTCGAGGGATTCGAGGGGCTCTCCAACGCCGAACGCAGAGAAGAAGCCGAAGGGCTTTCAGACCTTGATCGCGACTCCAAGTCCGGAGTCGCCTCGGCAACAGAACTATCGGGGTTGTTCGTGACCCACCGCCAGGGTCAAGCGCCGGTAAGGCCGGCACACCGCGTTCCGCTACGCCACAACCTGCCTGAGCACGTCCCGATTGATCTCGATCCTCATCTTCTGCTTCGCCTTCGTCATGTAGGCGCTGAAGAAGCGGTTGCGGCGCTCGGTCAGGATCTGCTCGCGCAGCGCAGCGCGCCCCTGCGCGATGTCCTGCGGCGTCACGTCGCTGCGTTCCACGACGCGCGCGATGACAATCCCGTTCCCGGTCGGAACCGGATCGGTCACGCTGCCGGCCGGCAGCGCAAACACCGCGGCGTCCACCGCGTCGCTGACTCCCACCTCGGGCAGCGATGCGCCGCGCGCGACGAGCTCGGTGGTCTTCACGTCGAGCCCGGCCCCCTTGGCCGCCGCGGCGAAATCCCCCGCCTTGAAGGAGGCCGCCACCGACGCCGCCTTCGCGCGTGCCGCCTCCACCGACTTGTCCTTCAGCAGCGCCTCGCGCGCCTTGTCCTTCACGGCGTCCAGGGCAGGCACCTGCGAGTCCTGCCTGCCGGTGACCGCCACGAAGGCGATCCCCTGCGGGGTGCGGATCGGATCGCTGACCGCCCCGTCCTTCGACTGGAAGGCCGCCGCGCCCGCCTCCGGCGAGAACCCGAGGCCGGCGATCGGCTCCTCACGCTCGAAGAAGCCTGACTCGCCGACGGTGAGGCCGCGGGCCTTTCCCACCGTGTCCAGGTCGGCCGCCGAGTCCAGATCGTCGGCGATCTCTTCGGCGATCTGCTGTGCCTGCTGCTGCGCGCGCTCCCACTTGAGCTGATCCTCAATCTGCGCGCGCACCTGGTCGAAGGTTCGCGCCTCGGTCGCCTTCTTCTCGGCGAGCTTGATCACGTGGTAGCCGAACTGTGTCTTCACGACGTCGCTGATCTGCCCCGGCTCCAGCGCGAATGCCGCGTCCTCGAACTCCTTGACCATCGCGCCGCGCCCGAAGAACCCCAGGTCGCCGCCGGTGCCCTTGTTGGACTCGTCTTCGGAGTACTGCCTGGCCAGCGCCGCGAAGTCCGCGCCCGCCTTGGCCTTCGCGAGCACGTCTTCGGCGATCTTCCTGGCAGCGGCGTCGTCTTTCCCTTCGGCCTTGACCAGGACGTGGCTCGCCTTGATCTGCTCCGGCGTCGAGAACTGCTCGACGTTCTGGTCGTAATAGCGGCGCGCGTCCTGCGGCGGCACGGTCACCTTGCCGCGAAGCGCCTGCAGGTCGATCAGCAGGTACTTCACCTTGCGCTTCGGGCCGGTGCGGAACTGCTCCTTGTTCTTCTCGTAATACGCGGCGACCTCCGCGTCGCTCGCGGTCAGCCCGTCGCGGAACCGGTCCGCGCCGAACACGACCAGCTCGAGCTTCACCTTCTCGTTCCGCGTGCGGAACTCGGCGTCCACTTCCGCGTCGCTCACCCGCATCCAGTCGGTGAGCGCGCTCCGCAGCTTCTGGATGACGAGCGAGCGGCGCAGCTCCGCCTCGAATTCCTCGGGCCTGAGGGGCGGGCGCTGCATGCGGAGGAGCTGCCGATAGCGCTGCTGGCCGATGAACTGCCCGTTCTCGAGGAAGGCCGGCATCGTGCGGATCCGCCGATCCAGCTCCGCGTCGGTCGTGTCGATGTCGAGCCGATCGGCCTCGACGAGCGCGACCTCCTCGTCGATCATCTGCTGCAGGATCCGCTGGTCGATGCCGAGCTGCTTCAGCAGCTGCTCGTTCATCTGCCCGCCGTAGGCGTTCTGATACGCCTGCAGCTGGTTCAGGTACGTGCGGCGGAATTCCCCGGCGGTGATCGTCCGGCCCTCGACGGTGGCGATGGCGTCGTTGAGGCCGTAAGTATCCGTTCCCTGGAGCGAGTAGCGGCCGCCACCCCCCAGAAAGTCGGGCACGTACAGGAGGATGAATGCGAGCACGACCAGGCCCAGGCTCCACTTGAGCCAGCCCTTGTGACGCCGCATCCGGTCGAGCATCGTCATGGCACGAAAATCCTTTGGGGTGAAAAAAGGTCATTATAGCGGCGAAGTGGCCCCGGAGCGAAACGTCTGATGTGGTATATTTGCGCACAACAGAACCACTTAGAGGCAAAGACCGTCGGCAAATCTCCCCAGCCGTCGGGTAAAGGACCTAAATTCACAGGACGCACAGCCGATTGACAGCGCGCGGGCAGCGAGGGCCACGGGCAACCCGAGCGGCGAGGCGGATTGACCAGATGCCGCCGCCGGATCTTGCGTCGCGCCTTCGCGCGTCGCAGTCGCGGCTCCGGCGCACGCTTGGCCGGCCGGCCGTGCTCTCGGCGATGGTGCGGGACGCCAACGCCACGCTCGACCCCGAACGGGTCGCCGACGTGATCCTCGCGCGCGCGGCCGAATGGTTGCAGGCGACCGCGTGGTTCGTCCTGGCGAGCGAGGGGGTCGGCGAGGCGCGGGTGCTGTCGACGCGCGGTGGCTGGCGAGGCGCCGACCTCGCCGCGCGGGTCGCGGCCGCCTGGGTGATTCGCAACGGCGCCATGCTGGCGAGCGGCAACATCGGGGCCGACCGGAGGCTTGTCACGGCCGGATCCCGCCGCAGGCCGGTCTCGAGTCGCGGGGCCCTCATCGCGATCCCGCTGGTCAGCCGTGGCCGGGTCTTCGGTGCCGCCGTGGGGCTGGATCGGCATCCGGCCGATAAGGAACCAGGGCTCTCGCGCCCGGTGCTGCGGATGGTCGAGGGGGTACTCGACCCGGCGATGGTCGCGCTCGACAACGCGCTGCGGATGGCGCGCGCCGAGGCGCTGTCGGTGACCGACGACCTGACCTCGCTGTACAACTCGCGCTACCTGTGGCAGGCGCTCCGCCGCGAGACGAAGCGCGCCTCGCGCAGCGGCCGCCCGCTCTCGCTGTTGTTCATCGACCTTGACGGCTTCAAGGAGATCAACGACCACCACGGGCACCTGTGCGGGAGCAAGGCGCTCGTCGAGGCGGCGGAGGTCATTCGCGCGAGCGCGCGCGAGACCGACATGATCGCGCGCTACGGCGGCGACGAGTTCGCGCTGCTGCTGCCCGACACGGGCAGCGAGGGGGCGATCGCGGTCGGCGAGCGTATCCGCGAGCGCGTGGCCGCGCACACGTTTCTCGAGTCGGACGGCCTGTCGATCCGGCTGACCGCGTCGGTCGGCGTGGCGACGCTGCCCGACGTCGCGACGTCGGTCGAAGGGCTGATCCGCGCCGCCGACATGGCGATGTATCGCGTGAAGGGGAGCGGCAAGAACGGCATCGACGCCGCCACGTGAGAAGAATTTGGTGATTTAGCGATTTGGCGATTTAGCGATTTGGTGATTTGGTGATTTGGCAATTCCCCCAAATCACGAAATTCAGGAGTTCTCGTTGAGTCTGCGCTCTGTTTTCTCGCTGTTCTCCTCCGACCTCGCGATTGACCTCGGCACGGCCAACACCTGCGTGTACGCGCGAGGCAAGGGCATCGTCGTCAACGAGCCGTCGATCGTGGCGATCAACAAGGTGACCGGCCGCATCGAGGCGGTGGGGCGCGACGCGAAGGACATGCTCGGCCGCACCCCGGGGAACATCGTCGCGATCAAGCCGATGAAGGATGGCGTCATCGCCGACTTCGAGGTCACCGAGAAGATGCTGACCTACTTCATCAAGAAGGCGCACAACCGGAACGTGTGGGTGCGCCCGCGCATCGTCATCGGCGTGCCCTCGGAGATCACGCAGGTGGAGAAGCGCGCGGTGAAGGACAGCGCGTACCGCGCCAAGGCCAGCGAGGTGCACCTGGTCGAGGAGGCGATGGCCGCGGCGATCGGCGCGGGCATGCCGATCACCGAGCCTTCCGGCAACATGATCGTGGACATCGGCGGCGGCACGACCGACATTGCCGTCATCTCGCTCGCGGGCATCGTCTACAGCAAGGCGGTGCGCGTGGCCGGAAACGAGATG
>JACPDI010000063.1 GCA_016184105.1 Acidobacteriota bacterium | reverse complement strand
CGCGTGAACCGGCCGACGCTCGTGATGGTCCACAACAAGACGCTCGCGGCGCAGCTGTTCCAGGAGTTCCGCCGCTTTTTTCCGTCGAACGCCGTCGAGTACTTCGTCAGCTACTACGACTACTACCAGCCCGAGGCGTACGTGCCGTCCAGCGACACGTACATCGAGAAAGAAGCGACGATCAACGACGAGATCGACCGCATGCGCCTGTCGGCGACGCGCTCGCTCTTCGAGCGGCGCGACGTCATTATTGTCGCCAGCGTGTCGTGCATCTACGGCCTCGGCTCGCCCGAGGCCTACTACGGGATGATGCTGCCCCTCGAGCGCGGGCAGCGGATCGGCCGCGACCAGATCCTGCGCAAGCTCGTGGAAATCCAGTACGAGCGGAACGACCACGAGTTCGGGCGCGGCACGTTCCGCGTGCGCGGCGACATCGTCGAGATCTCCCCGTCGTACGAGGATATCGGGCTCCGCATCGAGCTGTTTGGCGACGAGGTGGACGAACTCGCGTCCTTCGACCCGATCACCGGGAAGGCGACGCGCAAGCACGACAAGCTGGCGATTTATCCGAAGTCGCACTTCGTCACTCCGCGCGAGAACACGAAGCGCGCCGTCGAGAGCATCAGGGCGGAGCTCGAGTGGCGGCGGGGGGCGCTCGAGTCCGAAGGGAAGGTCCTCGAAGCGCAGCGCCTGCACCAGCGGACGATGTTCGATCTCGAGATGATGAAGGAGATCGGCTACTGCCACGGCATCGAGAACTACGCGCGGCACCTGACCGGGCGCCCGCCCGGCGCACCGCCGCCAACGCTGCTCGACTACCTCCCCGGCGACGCACTCGTCATCGTCGACGAGAGCCACCAGACCGTGCCGCAGATCCGCGGGATGTACCATGGCGACCGCTCGCGGAAAGAGGTGCTCGTCGCCTACGGGTTCCGGCTGCCGTCCGCGCTCGACAATCGTCCGCTCAATTTCGAGGAGTGGGAGGCGCGCGCGCACCAGATCGTCTTCGTGTCGGCGACACCCGGCCCGTACGAGCTGCAGAAGAGCGGCGGCGTAGTGGTCGAACAGATCATCCGCCCGACGGGGCTGGTGGACCCCGTCATCGAGGTGCGGACCGTGCGCGGCCAGGTCGACGACCTGCTGAAGGAGATTCGCTGCACGGTGGCGCGCGGCGAGCGTGTCCTGGTGACCACGCTCACCAAGCGCATGGCCGAGGACCTGACGCAGTACTATCAGGAGCTTGGCGTCCGGGTGCGTTACCTCCATTCGGACATCGACACGCTCGAGCGCGTGCAGATCCTGCGCGACCTCCGGCGCGGCGAGTTCGACGTGCTCGTGGGAATAAACCTGCTGCGCGAGGGGTTGGACCTTCCTGAGGTCTCGCTGGTGGCGATCCTCGATGCCGACAAGGAAGGCTTCCTGCGCTCCGGCGGGTCGCTGATCCAGACGGTGGGGCGCGCGGCGCGCAACGTCAACGGGCGCGCGATCATGTACGCCGACGTCATGACCGCGTCCATGCAGCTCGCGATCAGCGAGACCGGGCGGCGCCGCGCCGCGCAGGAGGCCTACAACCAGGAGCACGACATCACGCCGGCGTCGATCGTCAAGAACATCGACGACGTGATGAGCAGCGTGTACGAGCGGGACTACCTGACCGTGCCGGTCGTGAAGGAGCCGCAGGAAGAGTTCCGCACGCAGGACGAGCTCGACGCGTTCATCGCGGAGCTGCAGCAGCAGATGAAAGCGGCGGCGGCGAACCTCGAGTTCGAAAAGGCCGCGGCGCTGCGCGACCGCGTCAAGCAGCTGCGGTCGCGGGAACTGGGACTGGTGGGGAATCGAATCTGATGCCGAATGCCGACGGGTTCGTCAAGACGGCGCTCGTGGAAGTCCAGGAGTACGTCCGCCTGCTCGGGCAGACCGCGCGCGCGCTCGTCACGCCCCCCTTCTATTTCCGCGACGTCGTCGAGCAGTTCGAGGTGATTGGCATCGGGTCGCTGACCGTGGTGCTGCTGACCGGGACGTTCACCGGAATGGTCCTCGCGCTGCAGATGGGATTCACGATGGACCAGTTCGGCGCCCGATCCATGGTGGGCCGGATGGTCAGCGCATCGATGGTGAAAGAGCTGGGGCCGGTGCTGACGGGCCTCATGGTGGCCGGGCGCGTCGGCTCGGGCATCGCGGCGGAACTGGGCTCGATGATGGTGACCGAACAGATCGCCGCGTTGCGCGCGCTGGGCACCGACCCCGTGCGGAAGCTCGTGCTGCCGCGGATCCTCGCGGGGTTCGTGATGGTCCCCATCCTCACCGTCATCGCGTGCGCCGTGGGCATGGTGGGCGCCTGGGTCATCACGGTCTGGCAGCTGCGCGTGGCATCCAGCGTGTACTGGAACAGCGTGGTGATGGGGCTCTACATCCAGGATGTGTGGATGGGCATCATCAAACCGTTCTTCCTGGGGTTTGCGATCGTGAGCATCGGCTGCCACGTCGGCATGCGCACGCGCGGCGGGACCCAGGGCGTCGGCCACGCGACGACCAACGCGGTCGTCGCCAGCTCGGTGGCCGTCATTGCCGTGGACTTTCTCGTGACCAAGCTCCTCATCGCGCTGATGTACTGATGGCCAGAGAACGATTTCCTCCACGCGATCCCGAGGTGGTCGAGGCGCTGGGGCCGCACGGCGCCCCCATCGTGGTGTTCGATGACGTCTCGCTGGCGTTCGACGACCAGGTGATCCTCGCCGGCGTCAGCTTCACGCTGCTCGTCGGCCACACGAAGATCATCCTGGGCGCCAGCGGCGCCGGGAAGTCCACGATCCTGCGCTTGATCCTGGGCCTGCTGAAGCCGGATCGCGGGGTGATCTGGGTGAACGGCGAGCGCGTGGACGGGATGACGGAGGACGAGCTGATGGCCGTCCGCGCCGACCTCGGCATGGTGTTCCAGGAAGGCGCGCTGTTCGACTCCCTGACCGTTCGCCAGAACGTCGGGTACAAGCTGTTTGTCGAGACGAAGATGCCCTACGACGAGGCGAACCGGCGGGTCGAGGAGGTGCTCGGCTTCGTCGGCCTGGGCGAGTACATCGACCGGATGCCGTCGGAGCTGTCGGGCGGGCAGCGCCGGCGGGTCGCCATCGCGCGGGCGATGGCCGCCAAGCCACGCATCCTGCTCTACGACGAGCCGACCACGGGACTCGACCCGATAACCGCCATCACGATCGATGAAGAGATCATCAAGCTGCGCGACCTCGAGAACGTCAGCTCGATCATGGTGACGCACCAGCTGCGCGATGCGTTCTACGTCGCCACGCACACGGCGGAGCGCCGGAACGGCCGGGCGCACCTCGTGCCGGCGGGCCCCGGCAAGTGCGACGAGGCGGAATTCATCATGCTCCGGGACGGCCGGATTGCCTTCGAAGGGAACGCGTCCGAGCTGCGCGCCGCGGTGAACCAGGATCCGTACATCGCCGCATTTCTTTCATAGGAAGCTTATGCCCCGTACTCGTTCGTTGGCGTGGTCTGAACTCAAGATCGGCATCCTCGGCGTCCTGGCTCTCGTGCTCGCCTCGATGCTCATCCTCGCGGTGGGCGGCCAGGGCGGGTTCCCCTGGCAGCGCTACGAGCTGAAGACGAAGTTCGATGACGTGAGGGGGCTGAAGAGCGGAGCAGTCGTGCGCGTGGCGGGGGTCGAGGTCGGCAAGGTCACCGACGTGCGGTTCGCCGGCGCCGGCGTCGAGATCCTCATGGAAGTGTCCGAGGACATGAAGCCGCTCATCACGGACCAGTCGCGCGCGGCGATTGGATCGCTGAGCCTGCTCGGGGAGCCCGTGATCGACATCACGCCAGCCTCTGCCGGCACGCCGCTCCCCGAAGGGGGATTCATCACTCCCGGCCGGGCGGAGGGACAGATCACCGAGGTCGCCGCGTCGGCGACCGAAGGGCTCAACCAGGTCACCCTCCTCCTGCAGGATATCCGGGGTGGGAAGGGAAGCGTCGGAAAGCTGTTCACCGACGACCAGCTCTATCGCGAGATCAACGAGTTTGTCGGGTCGGCGGCCAATGTCGCCGGGCATCTCCGCCAGGGGCGCGGAACGCTCGGCAAGCTGGCGATGGACCCCGCCGCCTACGACCAGCTGAATCGTTCGCTGACGAATCTCGAATCGATCACGCGCCGGATCAACGCCGGCGAGGGAGCGCTCGGGCGACTCCTGCGCGACGAGCAGATGGCGAAATCCCTGGCCTCGATCAGCAGCAACATGGACACCCTGACCGGCCGGCTGAACCGCGGTGAGGGGACGGCCGGGAAGCTGTTGACCAACTCGGAGTTGTACGATCGCTTCAGCCGGATTGCCGCCAGCCTGGAGGAGGTGTCGTCCCGACTGACCGCCGGGCAGGGCACCGCGGGACAACTGCTGCACGATAAGCAGTTGTATGACAATATGAACTCAGCAGCCGGCGAGCTGCGCGGACTCATCGCGGAGATCCGCAGGGACCCGAAGAAGTACCTGAATGTGAAGGTGTCGATTTTCTAGGCCTCGTGCCTGATTCAGCGGGGTAACACGATGTCACGGGATGAAGCGGGCGGCGGAAGCCTGATTGCGGCGTTTCTGATTGGCGCGGTGACCGGGGCCGCGGTGGCGCTGCTGCTGGCACCCACCACGGGCGAAGAGATGCGCCGGATCATCGGCGACAGGGCGCGCGAGGGGCGCGAGAAGGCCAACGAGGCGGCGCGCCAGGGACGCGAATGCGTCAACCGCCAGCGCGACTCGGTTGCGACGGCGGTGGATCGGGGCCGCGAGGCCTACCAGCGCGCCAGGGAGTCCGCGCGCGGTACCGGGGAGAACACGTGAGCGAGTGGGGGACCATTTTCCTGGGGGTCATCGCGGCGGCGACGCTGGCGATGGCCGTGCTGCAGGTGGGAGCCGTGATCGCCGCCGCGCGCCTCGCCCGGCGGGTGGAGCGCCTGGCCGACGAAGTGCACGCCGAGATGAAGCCGCTCGTGGCGCGCGCGCACGCCATTGCCGAGGACGCCCAGCGCGTCGCGACGCTGGCGGCCGCCCAGGTCGAGCGCGTCGACACGCTGATGTCCGACCTGACCCGCCGGGTGGACGAGACGGCCGGGGTGCTGCAACGCGCGATCGTCGCGCCGGCCCGCGAAGGCATGGCCCTCATCGCGGGGTTGAAAGCGGGCTTCGCGCTGCTGCGCGGCAACCGCCCCTCGACCTCCGGGTCCGGGCGGCTTGAGGAGGAGGACGCGCTTTTCATCGGCTGATAGTGTAATCTGCACCTGTCTGGCGTTCTGCCAACCGCAATCTGATTCTCATTCCGGGGGTCGTCATGGCGCACGTTCCCAACGCTATCCGGCTCGTGGCAGCGGCGGCTGCTGCCGTCGCGCTTTTCGTGGTTCCGGTTTCCGCCCAGGAGGCCCGTTCGGCTGCCGCCGCCAAAGCACTGGCGCAGCTCATGGAAAAAGGGCAGATGGACAGCATCGCCGCGGCATTGCCGGACGCGGGCGATGCGTTCGTTGCCGCCATGTTCATCCCCGGCGAGCTGATGGTCGTCTCCGCGAAGTACTCCGCCCCCTCGCTCCTGCGCGAGAAGATCATGAAGAAGGAGTACCGCGACGTCTACGTCGACCTGAACAGCGCGGCGCTCCCGAAGTCGCGTGTGTTCATCGAGGATTTGAACCTCGACGGCCTGGTGGCGAAGCCGGAGGACAACGTGGGCTTCGACACGTACGAAAGCCCCGACGGCCGCTGGGCGTTCGACGGCGAGTGGCGCAAGCAGAAGCTGTCCGAGGACGAGTACCGGAAGCGCTTCGCCGAGGCGGACGCGCTGTACGGGCGGCTGCTCGACGCGCTGCTGGCCGAGCTCAAGAAGCCTGCGACGGATTGATTGACACGCCTCGCGGCGAGGCTTATATTCGCCGTACGCAGTACGCGCCGTGGCGCTGAGAGCTCGGCGCCGTGAAGCGTGTGCCAGGGCCATCCGGGCTCGCGTGCGTTTCCGGATTGCGGACTGCGTGGAACGCCCCGTTTGCAACGAAGCAGGTCGCGGTTGGCCAGGCATCCCGCCACCAACACCGCGCCCAGCGCTGATCCGGTGCTAGCCTCCCGGAACAGCCGCCCGACTTCGGCAGACTGGGCGTTCTTTTCGTGTACGAGGATTCCACGGGGGTTCGAACGCCAGGTCAAGGTTGGTGGGCGCTAGTGGATTCGAACCACTGACCCCCGCCGTGTGAAGGCGATGCTCTACCGCTGAGCCAAGCGCCCAACCTCAGAGGAAGACAAAATTATATCGGTTCGACGCGGCGCGTTCAACGCGGGAACCTTTGTCCGAACCCCCGCCCGAACCTCTGTCCGAACCCGCGTCCCCCGCTCAGACCCGCCGCGTCTCCGGCAGCCGCCGCTGCGCGGGCCCGTCATAGACGAAGCCCTGCGGATCGATCCGCCGCAGCGGCTCGTGGCGCTCGTGCTCCTCGAGGGCGTGCGCGACGATGCCGGGGATGCGCGAGATCATGAACAGGCCGTCGGCGACCTCCGCCTTGATCCCGAGGTCGCCGCACACCGCCGCAATCGCGCCGTCGATGTTCACCGGCGCCTGCTGCTCCTCCTTGCTCGGCCGCTCGTGCAGCGCCATCTCCATCGCGCGGATGAAGCGCACGTGCTCGCCGTCCAGCTCCAGCTCCATGGCCATCTGGAACAGCCGCGCCGCGCGCGGGTCGAACGTGTGGATGCGGTGGCCGAAACCGGGCGGCAGCTCGCCGCGCTCGCGGTACTGCTTCAGGACCTCCTCGGCCGCATCCTTCACGCGCGTGCCGTTGCGGACCCGTGCCAGCCCCTGGTCCAGCATCTCCATCGTCGCCTGGATGTCGCCGCCGAAGAAGCGCCCGAATCCCAGCACGCCCGCCGCGACACACCCCCGCAGGGTCGCCCCGGTCGTCGCGACGTTGCGTGCCGCCAGCGTGGAAGGGGGCGTCGGCCCGTGGTCGATGAACGAGACGAGCATCGCCTCGACCAGCTTGCCGATACCTGCCGTCGGCAGCTCGCCGACGAGCAGCAGGTAAATCGCCTCGCCGAACGCCAGGCGTCCCATCATCTCGTCCAGCGGGTAGCCGCGGACGAGGATCTTGTTCGGCTCGATTGCCGTCAGGGCGGTGCGCCACCGCTCCTCGCCGCTGCGGGGCTTCGATCGACGGTCCTCCGCCACGATGCCTCCTACGTCGTTCCGTAGAGCCGGTCGCCGAAATCCCCCAGCCCCGGCACGATGAACTTGTGCTCGTTGAGTCCCTGGTCGACGACGGGCGTGTAGATGTGGACGTCCGGGAACTCGCGCTCGACGAGCGCGACCCCTTCCGGCGCCGCGACGATGCAAATCATGAGAATGTCGCGGGCCCCGGATTCGCGAAGCAGCCGGAGACCGGCGACGGCGCTGCCGCCGGTTGCCAGCATGGGATCGATGATGAGGACGTGGCTGCCCGCCAGGTTGGCGGGAAACTTCGTGTAGTAGCGTGAGGCGATCGCGGTGATCTCGTCGCGCTGCAGGCCGATGTGACCGACCCGCGCCTGGGGCACCAGCTCCAGGACGGCATCGAGCATGCCGAGCCCCGCGCGGAGCACGGGGACGACGACAAGGTGCGCGCCGATCCGCCTCGCGGGCGCGGGCCCGAGCGGCGTCTGCACGGACCCGTTTCGCGTTGGGAGGTCCGCCAGCGCCTCTGTCGCGAGGAGCAGGCTGATGCGGTTGGCCGTCCGGCGGAATTCCTCGGGCGGCGTGCCCGCATCGCGCAGCGTGGCGAGCGCGTCGTGCACGAGGGGATGCTGAACGGTGTGCAGTGGCACGCCGAAATCATACACGAACGGGATAAAATGTTGCCTTCATGGCAATGAAGCGCTCCGGCGGCCCGGCTGCCGCGCTCGTGGTGCTCGCCGCGCTCGCCTCGGCGATCGCCGGCAGCCGCGCGCAGGCGGCGCAGGCGCGCCCGCGCCCGCGTGTCGTGTCGCTGGTCATCACCAACGGCACGATCGTGACGATGGACGGCGCGCGGCGAGTCCTCGGCGGCGGCGCTATCGCCATCGACGGCCCGACGATCGTCGCCGTGGATCGCGCGGCCGCGATTGCCTCGGCCTACCGCGGGCGCGCGACGATCGACGCGCGCGGCGCGATCGTGATGCCGGGCCTCATCAACACCCACACGCACGCGCCGATGGTGCTGTATCGCGGCCTGGCCGACGACCTCGCGCTCATGGACTGGCTGCAGAAGTACATCTTTCCCGCGGAGGCGAAGACGGTGTCGCCGGCGTTCGTGGCGGCCGGCACGCGGCTGGCGGCGCTCGAGATGATCCGGTCGGGCACCACCACCTACGCGGACATGTACTACTTCGAGGAAGAGATTGCGCGCGTGACGAAGGCCGCGGGCCTGCGCGGCGTCCTCGGCCAGACGATCATCCGGTTCCCGGTGCCGGATGCGAAGACGCCCGCCGAGGGGCTGGCGCGCGCCGAGGCCTTCGCGAGGCAGTTCGCCGGCGATCCGCTGATCACGCCGGCCGTGGCGCCGCACTCGATGTACACGCTGGATGCCGGAACGCTGCGGCAGGCGCGGGCGCTCGCGGATCAACTCGGCATCCCGGTCCTGACGCACCTGGCGGAGACCGAGGACGAGGTCAACATTTCGAATGCCCGGCACAAGCTCTCGCCCGCCGCGTACCTCGATTCGCTGGGGTTCTGGAAGCCGGGCACGCTGGCGGCGCACGGCGTGTGGCTCACGCCGGCGGACATCGACATCCTGAAGCGCGGCGGCGCGGGCGTGTCGCACAATCCGGAGAGCAACATGAAGCTTGCGAGCGGGATTGCGCCGGTGCTCGCGACGCGCGCCGCGGGCGTGCCGGTGGGCCTCGGCACGGATGGGGCGGCGAGCAACAATGACCTCGACATGTTCGAGGCCATGCGCCAGGCGGCGTTCCTGCACAAGGTCGCGTCGAAAGATCCGCGCGCGATGCCCGCAGGCGATGCGCTGGCGATGGCCACGATCGAAGGGGCCCGCGCGCTCGGGATGGCCGACCGGATCGGCTCGCTCGAGCCCGGCAAGCGGGCCGACGTGATCGTGGTGGGCACCACCGCGCCGCGCCAGTCCCCGATGTACGATCCCGTTTCGCATCTCGTCTATGTCACCCGGGGCGATGACGTCGTCGCGACCGTGGTGGACGGGCGGGTGCTCATGCGCGATCGCCGCGTGCTGACGCTCGACGAGCGGGCCGTGCTGGCGGAATCGAAAACCATGGCGGAACAGGTGAGGGCAGCCGTCCAATGATCCAGGAGATCCTGCTGACCGAGGACACGATCCAGACGCGCATCCGCGAGCTGGGAGAGGAGATCGTACGGGATCATCCGCGGGGCGCGGAGATCCACCTCGTGGGCGTCCTCAAGGGCGGCTTCATGTTCCTGTCGGACCTGGTCAGGGCGATGGAAGCGAACGTGACGCTTGATTTCATGGCGGTGTCCAGCTACGGCAAGGGCACGAAGTCCTCCGGCGAAGTGCGCGTGCTGAAGGATCTCGACAGCTCGCTGGAGGGGCGCCACGTGGTCATCGTCGAGGACATCGTCGACACGGGCCTGACGCTGAAGTACATGCAGGAGATCCTGCACGCGCGGGGCCCGAAGACGCTCAAGACGGCATGCCTGCTCAGCAAGCCGTCGCGCCGGAAGATCACGGTGCCGGTGGAGTACATCGGCTTTGAGATCGATGACAAGTTCGTCGTCGGGTACGGGCTGGACTTCGCAGAGCAGTTTCGCCATCTGCCGTACATCGGCGTGCTGAAGGCGCCGGACGGCGCGGAGCCGGAATGAAGCCGTTCGACATCATCACCGAGGCGGACGCGCGCACCATCGAATACGGTTCAACCGTGGAGCTGGCGGCTGGCGGCCACGTGACGCCGCTGGCGCAGGACACGCTGCGTGCCCGCCGGATCACCGTGGTGCCCGCCGGATCGTTCGATCCGGCGCTGCCGCCGGACCTCGCGCCGGTGGCAGACGTGCGGCGGGTCGCCATCGGCTCGGATCACACGGGTCTCGCGATGAAGGCCGACCTGGTGCAGCATCTCCGGGGCAGCGGCCTGGCGGTGGAGGACGTGGGCACGCACTCGAAGGACTCGGTGGACTATCCTGACATCGCGTCCGCGGTGGCGCTGCGGGTGGCGCGGAAGGAAGCGGATGCGGGGATCGTCATCGACGGCGCGGGGATCGGCTCCGCCATTGCCGCCAACAAGGTCCGCGGCATCCGCGCCGTGATGGCGGTGAACACCACGCTGGCGCGCTACGGGCGCGAGCACAATGGGGCGAACGTGCTGACGCTCGGGTCGTCGCTGCTCGACGCCGGGGAGGCGCGCGAGATCGTGCAGACGTTTCTCTCGACGCCGATGCGGGAGGCGCGGTACATCCGGCGGCTGCTGAAGATCAGGGACATGGAACGGCGATGAACCAACAGGAACTGGCGCGCCTGATCCAGATCGTCACCGAGGAGGTCCTGGCCGCTGCCGGGCAGCTGCAGGGAGGGGGCGCGTGCGCGTGCCACTCCGTGCTGTACGAGTGCTGCCCCGATCGCCTCCAGGGCGTGCTGCAGGCCGGCGCGACGAGGCTGGGCCTGCACGCGACGGGCGGTTCGACCGGGGCCGTTTCGTCGATGATCGATCACACCCTGTTGAAGCCGGATGCCACGCGGCAGGATGTCGAGAAGCTGTGCCGCGAGGCCGCCGAGTTCCATTTCGCGACCGTGTGCGTGAACCCGACGTGGGTGGCTTTCGCGGCGTCGCGGCTGCGGGGCACCGGCGTGGGCGTGACCTCGGTGGTCGGCTTCCCACTGGGGGCCACGACGCCGGACGTCAAGCACTACGAGACGCGCCGGGCGATCTTCGACGGCGCCGCCGAGATCGACATGGTCATCAACGTCGGCGCGCTCAAGTCCGGCGACCTGCGCGTCGTCGAGCGCGACATCGAGGCGGTCACCGCGCCGTGCCGTGACAGCGGGGTGGTGAGCAAGGTGATCATCGAGGCGGCGCTGCTCACCGACGAGGAGAAAATGACCGCCTGCACGCTCGCGAAAGCCGCCGGCGCGAACTTCGTCAAGACGTCCACCGGCTTCGGCCCCGGTGGGGCCACCGTGTCCGACATCATGCTGATGCGACGCGTCGTCGGGGAAGAGATGGGGGTGAAAGCCGCCGGCGGCGTGCGCGACTACGAGGGGCTCAAGGCCATGGTCGCCGCCGGTGCGACACGGGTTGGCGCCTCGGCCGGCGTGAAGATCGTCCAGGAGTCGCAGGGGCGGGCGCTGCCGGGCGGCGACAGCGCGCCGCCAGCGCCCACCGGCCCGCGTTCGTACTAGGCGCTGCGCTCCGCCCACTGTCGATTGCCCACTGCCCACTACTCAGATCTGCCTCACTGTCAGCTCCTGCTTCGGCACCGGCGGTTTGATCCCGTTGTCCTCGAACGCCCTCCTGATTCGTTTCCGCAGCTCGCGCCCGACATCCCACTGTTTGAGCGGCGCCGTCTTCACGCGCAGCTTGATCGTGACCTCCCAGTTGGCGATCGACTCTACGCCGACGACCTCGGCGTCGGCGCCGATATGCGGCCGCCACATCGGGTCGGCCTGGAGGGCGGCGCCGACCTCGCGCAGCAGCGTGATGACGCGGTCCGGGTCCTCGTCGTATCCGACCGTCACGTCCAGCACGGCATAGGCAAACTCGCGCGACTTGTTCGAGAGGATTGAAATCGCACCGGCGGGGACCACGTGCACGGTGCCGTCGAAGTCCCTGAGCACGACGGTGCGCAGGTTGATCGCTTCGACCAGGCCGCCGATGCCGTTGCCGTTCACGCTGATCACATCCCCCACGCGGACCTGGTCCTCGAAGGTCAAGAAGAAGCCCGCAATCAGGTCCCGCACGAGCGCTTGCGCGCCGAAGCCGAGCGCGACGCCGGCGATCCCGGCCGCCGACAGGAGCGGCATGATGTCCATGCCCAGCTCGCGCAGGATCATCAGGAGGGCGATGGCCAGGACGAGCGCGGTCATGGCCTTGCGCAGCACGTCGCCCAGCGTTCGGGCGCGCTTCGCCCGCTCGAGCAGGTCCGCCCCGCCGGCATGGGAGACGTCATCCTCGAAGCGCCCGACGAGGAGCGCCATCGTGCGGATGGCGGCGTACGCCAGCACGGCGATGAACAGCGCGCGCAGGCCGGAGGCGAAGAACCACTCGCTGAGCGTGTGCAACGGCAGGCCGGTGCGCGCCCGGTAGCCGAACGCCTCGACGGCGGGGAAGAAGAAGGCGGCGGCCGCCACGAGAAACACCATAGCGGCAATGAACCGCACCGGCCGCCTGATGGCGTGACTGCCGGCGACCGCCACCCGGGGGCCGCCGACGACCCACACGAGCAGTCCGCGCACGAGCCGCGCGGCGACGAGCGCCACGATGTACGCGGCGGCCACGGTGACGGCAAGCGCCAGGAGCAGGATCGCAATCGGAGGCGGCGAGAGGAAGACTCGATGCATGGGTGTGTTCAGAGGGGTTCGAAGCGCGCCGTGAAATGCCGCAGGACCTTCGGGGCGGCGGCGATACGGTAGCCGCGGAGCGGCGCCGCCTGGCGCGCCACTGAAAGCACGACCTCCGCGACGTAGTCGATGTGCGATTGCGTGTAGACGCGCCGCGGGATGGCCAGCCGCACGAGGTCCATGGCCGCCGGCGTTTCGCTCCCGTCGGGGTGCAGGCCGAACATCACGGTGCCGATCTCGACGCCGCGGATGCCCCCTTCGAGGTAGAGCGCGTTGGCGAGCGCGATGCCCGGGTACTGCAACGGGGGAATGTGCGGCAGCAGGGCGCGCGCATCCACGTAGATGGCGTGTCCCCCGGTCGGCCGGATAATCGGGACGCCCCCCGCAACCAGCTTGTCTCCGAGGTACTCCGTCGACCGGATGCGGTACCGCAGGTACGGTTCCTCGACGACTTCCTCCAGCCCGCGTGCAATCGCCTCGAGGTCATAGCCCGCCAACCCGCCGTAGGTGGGGAACCCTTCGGTGAGAATCAGCAGGTTGCGCGCCGCCTCCGCCCAGGCGCCATCGTTCAGCGCAAGGAAGCCGCCGATGTTCGCAAGGCCGTCCTTCTTCGCCGACATCGTGCAGCCGTCCGCCAGGCGGAACATCTCACGCGCGATGTCGCGCGGCGGCACGTCGCGCATGCCCGGCTCGCGGAGCTTGATGAAGTACGCGTTCTCGGCAAAGCGGCACGCATCCAGGAAGAAGGGTTTCCCGTACTTGTCGCAGAGCCTCCTCACGCCCTTCAGATTCTCGAGCGACACCGGCTGGCCGCCTCCCGAGTTGTTGGTGACGGTGACCATCACGAGGGGGACCCGGGTCCCGCCGTGCAGCCGGCGATCGTCTTCCAGCAGGTGCTCGAGGGCGCCGAGGTCGACGTTCCCCTTGAACGGATGCATCTTCGCGGGCACGCGCCCCTCGGCAATCACCAGGTCGCGCGCCTCGGCTCCTTCCACTTCGATGTTGGCGCGCGTCGTGTCGAAATGGTTGTTGTTCGGCACGATCTGCCCGTCGCGCACCTGCGTATGAAACAGGATGCGCTCGGCCGCACGTCCCTGGTGCGTCGGGATGATGTGCTCGAACCCCGTCAGGTCGCGGACGACGTCGCGGAACCGGTAGAAGGACCGGCTGCCGGCGTAGCTTTCGTCGCCCTGCATCAGCGCGCCCCACTGCTGCGACGACATCGCGCCCGTGCCCGAGTCGGTCAGGAGATCGATCAGGACGTCCTCGGCGTGAAGCAGGAAGACATTGTGGCCCGCGGCAGCGAGCGCCGCGTCCCGGTGCGGCCGATCGGTGAACTTGATCGGCTCGACCGACTTGATGCGAAACGGTTCGATGATGGTCTTGTATGGAGTCATTGGATGAGCGGGAGTCGCACGGTCGCTCTGCAGCCCCGTGCATCGGTACGGTTGTCGAGCGTCACCGTCCCCCCGTGTGCCTCCGCGATCTGGCGGCTGAGGACCAGCCCGATCCCGGAACCTCCCGGTTTCGTCGTGTAAAACGGCACGAACAGATTGCCCGGATTGGCCAGGCCCGGCCCGTCGTCTTCAACCCACAGTTCGAACGCGCCCGCGCGGCGCTGCCAGCCGACCCTCACGTGCCCGCCGCTCGACCGGGCCTCGAGTGTCGCATCGACCGCGTTGCGGACCAGGTTAATCAACAACTGCTCGAGCTGATCGGTGTCGGCGTGGACGGTTCCGGCCGGGCCTTCGACGATCGTGACCGCGAGTCGCTGCTCGAGGCCGACGGCTCGCGCGACGAACGAACCGACGTCGACGGCCTGCGGCTGCGGTGCGGGCAGCCGCGCGAGCCGCGCGTAGGCGGTCATGAATCGCGACAGGGAGTCGGAACGGGTGGCAATCACCGACAGGCCGCGTTGGAGATCGTCCCGCGAGTCGGCGGGCGGAGGCTCGCGATCGACGAGCGATGAGAGGCTCGCCGCGATCGATTTAATCGGCGCGAGCGAGTTGTTCATCTCGTGGCCGATCACGCGGATCAGGCGCTGCCAGGCCTGGCGCTCCTCCTCGCGCAGGACGCGGCTCAAATCAGACAGCACGAGGAGTTCGTGCGGGCGCCCCCCCTGGCGGAACTCGCTGCGGCGGATCTCCCAGCGTCCAGGCCCGCCGGGGAACGCCGCGTTGAGGACGCGCGGCGTGTCACCTTCCAGGCAGCCGTCGAGGCCGAGCTGCGCCGCGGTGCTCCCGAGCAGCCGCTCGGCCGGCCGGCCAAGCAGGTCCGCCGCCGCGCGGTTCATCAACTTCAACTTCCGCTCGTCGTCGAACGTGAACACGGCGACGTCGATCTCGGCCATCACCTTTCTCAGGAGCGTGGTCGCCTCGAGCGCGCCCATCCGCTGATCGCGGAGCGTGTCGACGAGCGCGTTCACCTCGATCATCACCTGTCCCAGGGGATCTTCGCGGGTGGCCCCGCGGGCCCGGATGGAGAAGTCCCCCTCGCCGAGCGCCGCCAGGAGGTTCGACAGGGTCTGCAGCGGAATGACGATGCGGTCGCGGAGGGCGAAGGCGAAGCCGATCAGGACGCTGAGGATCAGCGCCGTCAGCGTCCATTGCACCTTCGGCGCGTAGTCGCCCGTCCAGAGAAAGATGAGGGAGATGAGGCTCCCCGGCGCGGCCGCGGCAAACGCCATCAGCAGGATGTGCGCGTCGTGCGACAGGCGCGGAACGTGCCACCGGGGAAGTCTCACCGCAGAACGCGCAGAACTCACAGGGTGTCCTAGAGTGTATCCAAAAACCCCTTGCGTGTTCCGCGCTTTCTGCGCTTTTCAGAGCCCGTATCGCTGGAGCCGGCGATACAACGCGCTGCGACTGAGACCCAGCGCCTTGGCGGCCTGGCTGACGTTGCCGCCGAAGCGGGTCATCGCCTTCTTGATCAGGAAGCACTCCACCTCCTCGAGGCTCATGTCCTCGAGGCGCCCCACGGCGTCCCGCGTCACGCGCAGCGCCAGGTCCGCGGCCTTGACCTGCGGGCCCTGTGCGAGCAGCACGGCGCGCTCAATGGCGTGATCGAGCTCGCGGACATTTCCGGGCCACGCGTGCTCGAGCAGCGATTGCATCGCGTGACTCTCGAAGCCCGTGAGCGTCTTCCGGTAGCGCTGCGCGTGCTGGCGGAGGAACTGCCGGGCGAGCAGGGGGGTGTCCTCGCGTCGGTCGCGCAGCGACGGGATCCGGATCTCCACCGTGTTCAGGCGGAAGAGCAGGTCCTGCCGAAACCGGCCGCCGGCCACTTCCTCGGCGAGATCCGAGTTGGTCGCCGAGATGAGGCGCACATCGGCGCGGCGCGTGCGCGACGATCCCAGCGGCTCGAACTCACCGGTCTCGATGACGCGGAGCAGCTTCTGCTGCTGGCTGAGCGGGACGGTGGCGATTTCGTCCAGGAACAGGGTGCCGCCGTTCGCCAGCTCGAACCGTCCGGCGCGGTCGCTCTTCGCGTCCGTGAATGCGCCGCGGACGTGCCCGAACAGCTCGGATTCGAAGACTCCTTCGGAGATGCCGCCGGCGTTGATCGTGACCATCGGCCGGGACGCGCGCAGCGACATCGAGTGGATCAGCTGCGCGATCAGGCCCTTGCCGGTCCCGTTCTCGCCGAGGATCAGCACGTTGGCATCCGATGGCGCGACGCGCGAGGCGATCTGCAGGACCTGCTGCATGGCGGGGGACTCGGCCACGACGCGCTCGCGGTGCTCGTCGCGTAGGAGCCGGTTTTCCGCCTCGAGGCGCTGGCCCCGCCGCAGCGCCTGGCTCAACTCGACCTGCGTGCGGATGATCGCCAGCAGGCGCGCGTTGTCCCACGGTTTCTGGACGAAGTCACGCGCCCCGCGCCGCATCGCCTCGACGGCGAGTTCCACGCTGCCCCACGCGGTCATCACGACAACGGGCAGCGTGGCGTCGATCGCCTGGATCCTCGTGAGCAGATCCAGGCCCTCCTCGCCGGACGTCGTGTCGCGGGCGTAGTTCAAATCAATCAGCGCGACGTCGAACTCGCGCGCGTCGAGCGCCGCGACCAGGCCCGCGGGCGAGGACGCGGTCTCCAGGTGGTGGCCTTCTCCCTTGAGCAGCAGGCGCAGGGCCTCGAGCACGTCCGGCTGATCATCGGCAACCAGGACGCGTGCAACGGCAGCGCGGCTCGACGCACTTTGCACGGCAGTCAGCACAGAGCTCCCAGCACCCCGCACTCAGCACTTCTAGTGTTGCATCTTGAAGCCGCTCTCCTCGAGCTCCTTCTCCGCGCTGCCTCTGCCGTCCTCCTCGACGATCCGGCCGTCGAAGAGATGGATGGCGCGCTCGGAGTGGCGGGCGTACCGCGGGTCGTGCGTGACCATGCAGATCGTCGCACCCTCGCGGTGCAGCTCGTGGAGCAGCTCCATCACCGACTCGCCGTTCTTCGAGTCCAGATTGCCCGTCGGTTCATCTGCCAGCAGGATCGCCGGCGACCCCGCGACGGCGCGCGCCACCGCCACGCGCTGCTGCTGGCCCCCCGAGAGCTGGCTCGGAAGGTGTTTCGCGCGGTGTGACATGCCGACCTTCTCGAGCGCCGCCATCACGCGTTGCTTGCGCTCGGCGGCTTTCATCCCGCGGTAGGTGAGCGGCAGCTCGACGTTCTCGTAAACCGTCAGATCGCCAATCAGGTTGAAGCTCTGGAAGATGAACCCGATCTCGCGGTTACGCACGCGCGCCCGCTCGGACATCGGCAGCGACGCGACCTCCCGGCCGTTGAGGACGTACTTGCCCTCGGTGGGCGAGTCCAGGAGGCCGAGAATCGACAACAGGGTGGACTTCCCGCAGCCGGACGGTCCGGCAATCGCGATGTACTCGCCCTTCGTGATCTCCAGATGGATCCCGGCCAGCGCGTGCGTTTCCACTTCGTCGGTGTAGAACACCTTCGTCACGCTGTCGAGACGAATCAGAGGTTGTGCGGACGTATCCATTGGCTCTCCTGTATCAAAATCCTGAGATCCTCAATTCAGCCTGATTCTTTCGTACTGGTCCCACGCCGACATATCCGACAGCACCACCTGGTCGCCCGGCCTGAGCCCGCTCAGAATCTCGATGGTGTTCACGGAGCTCCGCCCGAGCTGCACGGAGACGCGCACCGCCTCGCCCCCTTCAGTGAGCTTGAACAGGCCGACGGTGCTGTGCTCCTGGCCGAAGGCCGGCCGGCCCACGTAGATGACGTTGTTCATCCGTTCGAGTTCAACCGTGCCGTCGACCGACAGG
Organism: Acidobacteriota bacterium; assembly: GCA_016184105.1. NCBI lineage: Bacteria > Pseudomonadati > Acidobacteriota > Acidobacteriota bacterium. The sequence goes on along the minus strand of JACPDI010000063.1, from coordinate 1,223 downwards.
TCCGGGCGTGCGCCCGGCGGCAAGGCCCCCTCGAGGCTCACGTCCACGCCGACCGTGCCGTTCTGCGCCGCCGGATCGATCCGCGAGACGCGGCCGTTCACGATGCCGTTGCGGGTGTCGATGCTGGCGAGCTGTCCGATGGACAGATCGCGCGTTTGTGTTTCGGGGATGCGAAGTTCGGCCTTCAGCGTCTTCGGGTTCGCGACCCGCGCGAGGTTGGTGCCGGGCGCCACCTGCTGGCCCACGTCTACGGGAACCACCTGGAGCACCCCTGCCATGCCGGCGCGCACCTTCAGCTGCTCGCGCTGGCGCAGGTGCAGCTCGTACATCGTCCGCAGGCGCTCGACTTCGGCCTGCTGCGGCGCCAGCTGCGCGTTCAGATTCTGCGCTGCGATCTCGAGCCGCTTCTGCTCGATCTGCCAGCGATTCTGGAGTTCCTGCGCCTGCGAGCGTGACTGCTTCAACTGCAGTTCGGAGATCAGCTTGTCCCTGTAGAGCGCCTCGTTGGCTTCGAGCTGCAGCGCCGCCTGCCGATACTCGGACTCCACGCGCGCTGACGCGGCGCGCTGGTTCAGCAGGCCGCTTTCGAGGTCCGCCTTCCGGCTTTCAAGGTTCGCCTGCGCGGCGCGGAAGTTCGCCTGGTCGCCGAGCACGGTCTGTTCGAGTTCCTGGTTGCTCAGCTCCAGGATGACCGAATCAGGGGTGACCGTCGCCCCCGGGCGCAGGACAATCCGCTCGACGCGTCCCTGGGTGTTTGCCGGGATCCACCGGATGTCTTCCGGGACCAACGTGCCGGAGCCGCGGACCTGGCGGACCATCGGGCCCTGCTTCACCGTGTCAATCCACACCGTGGCCCGATCGACCGTGGGGGCTGCCGGCTTCAGCCGGGACACCCCGATCGTGATGAGAATGATGACCGTCGCTGCCGAAATGGCGTAGATGGACTGGCGGATGCGTTTGCGCCGCTTCACATCATCGCCGCGTGGAATATCGACCATGTTCCCCTATAGAGCGAATGCGCTGCCAGCCGAGTCGCCAGCAGTAAGTCACGCGATATCAGACGTTTCCGCGCGCCATTCGGTTCAATTGTCCGTGCGTCGTGCCCGCAAGCGGGACCCGGCGTCCCATATTCGGGCAGCCGGGCATCGACAGATTGGACGAGAAAGCCCGTCCGTCCGTTTAGAGAAAGAATAGTTGGGGTCAGATCCCGAATTCGCGCTTTT
>JACPDI010000062.1 GCA_016184105.1 Acidobacteriota bacterium | reverse complement strand
GTGCCGGACGATGCGGAACGACTGCGTTTGCGTGTCGCCGCCCACCGTGATGCGCACGGAGTACTGCGCCGGTGGCGCGATCGGGCCGCGGACGCTGCCGGACCACATGATCAGGTTCGGGAACTCCGTGGCCGGCGGGTACCGCATGTCCCACGTGAACCGGTTCATGCCCCCCTTGACGCCCACGCGCGCGGGCGGCCCGCCGCGGAAGAACGACTCCTCCTCGTCGGCGCCCCCCTGCTGCTGCTCGGCGGCGCGCTTCTTCTCTTCCTCGGCCGTGCCCGTGTAGGTGCGCACCAGCGCGCCCTGCGCATCGAGGATGTCGATCGTCACCTTGTCGGCGTCCGCCTTGAGGTAGTAGTCGATGGTCACCCCGCGCGAGAGCGTACGGGTCGCGTGAACCGGGCCGAACAGGTGCACGTTGCTGGCGGCGACCTTCGCGTCCAGCTGCCGGAGCACGCTGATGTTGTCGAGGATGTGGAACGCGCGCCCGTGCGTGGCGATCGCGATGTCGTTGTCCTTCACCGCGATGTCGTGCACCGGCGTCGCCGGCAGGTTGAGCCGCAGCGACTGCCAGTTCGCCCCGTCATCGAACGAGACGAAGATGCCGGTCTCGGTGCCGAGGAACAGCAGGCCCCGCCGCACCTTGTCCTCGCGGATGGCGCGCGCGAAGTCGTCGGCGGGCAGGCCGGCGACGATCTTCGTCCAGGACGCGCCGTAGTCGGTCGTGCGGAACACGTACGGCGCACGGTCCGCGCGCTGATAGCGGTTTGCCGCGACGTAGGCCGTGCCGGCCGCGTGCGGTGAGGCCTCGATCAGGCTGATGCGCGCGAACTCCGGCAGGTCCGGCGGCGTGACGTTCTGCCAGGACTTGCCGCCGTCGAGCGTCACGTGCACGAGGCCGTCATCGGAGCCGGCCCACAGCGTGTCCTTTTCACGCGTGGAGGGCGCCAGGGTGAACACGGTCGCGTACGTCTCGACGCCCGTCTGATCGAGCGTGATGGGCCCGCCCGATTCCCCCATCGTCGACGGATCGTGCCGCGTCAGGTCCGGGCTGATCTTCTCCCAGCTCTGCCCCTCGTTCGTCGTTCGCCACACGTGCTGCGACGTGGCGTAGAGGACGTTCGGGTCGTGCGGCGACACGACGATCGGGAAGGTCCACTGGAAGCGCTCCGTCATCGCGCCCGAGGCGTGGCCCATCGGGTTGTCCGGCCACACGTTGACAGCGCGGCGCTCACCCGTCCGCCGGTTGATCCGCGTCAGCAGGCCGCCGTAGCTGCCCGCGTAGAACACGTCCAGGTCCTTCGGGCTCTGAGCGATGTACCCGCTCTCGCCCCCGCCCACCGGATAGAGGTAGTCCCCCGTGCCATCGCTGGGCACGCACGCGGTGCTGTTGTCCTGCTGCGCGCCGCACACGTGATACGGCACGTGATTGGTGGCGATCACGTGATAGAACTGCGAGGTCGGAAAGTCCTGCTCGGTCCACGTCTCGCCGCCGTTGGTGGAGACGTTGGCCCCGCCGTCGTTGCTGTTGATCATCCGCTTCGGGTCGTTCGGCGCAATCCACAGGTCGTGGTTGTCGCCGTGCGGCACGCGGATCGCCCGGATCGTCTTGCCGGCATCGGTCGATCGATAGAAGCCGGTATTGAGCACGTAAACGGTATCCTTGTCCTTCGGATCGGCGTAGATGCGGGTGTAGTAGAAGGCGCGCTGGCGCAGCCGGCGGTCGTCGTTCGCGAGCTTCCACGAGGCGCCGGCGTCGTCGGACAGGAACACGCCGCCGTCCTGCGCTTCGACAATCGCGTACACGCGATTCGAATCCGCGCCCGAGACCGCGATGCCGCTCTTGCCGATGACGCCCTGCGGGAGCCCCTTGTTCTTCGTGAGCTCGGTCCACGTCTCTCCGCCGTCGACCGACTTGTAGAGCCCGCTGCCCGGGCCGCCGCTCGAAAGCGAGTGCGGCGTGCGGTAGACCTCCCACAGCGACGCGTACAGCACGTCGGGCTTCTGCGGATCGATCACCAGATCGACCGCGCCGGTCTTCTCGTCGCGGAAGAGCGTCTTCTTCCAGTTCCGGCCGCCGTCGGTGGACTTGAACACGCCGCGTTCCGGGTTCGGCCCGTACGGGTTGCCGAGCGCCGCGACGTAGACGATGTCAGGGTTGGAAGGATGGATCCGGATCCGCGCCACCGACATCGTTTCCTTGAGGCCCGCATGCGACCACGTCTTGCCGCCGTCGGCGCTCTTGTACACACCGTCGCCCTGGATGATGTTGCCCCGCAGTTCCGTTTCACCCATCCCGACGTACACGACGTCGGGGTTCGATGGCGCCACGGCGACAACGCCGACCGATGAAGTCTTCAGGGCCTGGTCCGCAACGGGGCGCCAGGTCTGCCCGCCGTCCGTCGTCTTCCACAAGCCGCCGCCGGTCGCGCCGAAGTAGTACTCGAGCGGTCGTGAGTCGCTGCCGGACACTGTGATCGATCGGCCGCCGCGGGCCGGACCAATCGACCGCCAACGCAGTCCCGAAAGGAACCGCTGGTCGAACGACGTGGACGCTGGCTGGCTCTGGGCGCGAACGATCCCGTCGAGAATCGGGGCGCCTCCAACGAGCGCCGCCACGACGACCGTGGCACGTAGCGCGTTCAGGTGGTATCGCATGTAGGGCCTCTCCTGCTAAGGCATGAAGCATGAAGTCGGAAGGCGTAAATGCTAATGCGAACCCGCACCGCCCGACAAGTCTAGTGCTGTCATGGCGATCGCCCGTACGCGGGCGTCGGCGTCGAACGGGCGGCGTGGTTCGCTTCAGCGACAGCGCAGCCAGTGGATTGGCCACGGGGCAAGCGCTTACCTCGAACTCTCGTGGGAACGCCGGCACGGGGATCCGGAAATTGGCGTAAACCGGGTGCCCAGCCATCCGAGGCGGCGGGCATGTGCGTTGCTGACGAACTGCGGGGCAAAGGGAAGGCAGCAGGGCGCGGGAGCTGACGCCGGTCACCTCCGGTCCGGCCCGTCGGGGAGAACTTCCGCGGTCGCGTTCGGCACGACAGCGGCTCCTGCTGTCTTCCCTCTGCCCTTCTTGTGTTCCGGGCGGACCCAAGACCCTACCCCGCCTCGCTCGCTTCGAACGTCAGTGCCACTCCGTTGATGCAGTAGCGGAGGCCCGTCGGCGGCGGGCCGTCGGGAAACACGTGGCCGAGATGCCCGCCGCATCGGCTGCAGTGCACTTCTTCGCGCGCCATCCCGTGGCTGCGATCGATCGTGGAGCCGAGGGCACCGTCGATCGGCCCGAAGAAGCTCGGCCATCCCGTCCCGCTCTCGAACTTGCGATCGTTGACGAACAGGGGCTGTCCGCACCCGGCACACTTGAACGTGCCGGGGCGGTGCTCGTGCAGCAGCGCGCACGAGCCCGGCCGTTCCGTCCCGTGCCCGCGGAGCACGGCATACTGCTCCGGCGACAGGATCCGGCGCCACTCCTCATCGCTCTTCGTCACGGGAAACGTCTCGCCTCGCATGGCAGCTCCTGGTCATTTCCGTGCTTTGTGCGCGGCCCCGCCCGCCGGCTCTCCCCGCCTCAGCCGTTGAACACCGACGCCAGATCCGCAGTCCACTGGGCGAATCGGGGGTGGTCATCCGGCTGATTGGGACATTTGTCTCACGTCCGGGACCGCAATTCCAGTCGAACCGGGACAGAACGCGGATGGCGACGGTCCTGTCGAGCGGCGCATCCTCTGGACGCACAGGAGGGGAAAGTGATCAAGCGTCTGCTGTTCTTTGCCTACGGTGTCGTCTCGTACCTGATCTTCCTCAAGACGTTTCTCTACGCGATCGCGTTCGTCGGCGGCTTCGCCGTCCCCAGGCGGCTCGACAGTCCCCTGGAGACCTCGCTGCCCGCGGCGCTCGCGATCGACTGCGGGCTCCTGTGCCACTCGCGTGAGAAAGGATCGGGACAGGGGGTTCCGGCGTCTATAATTACCGATGAGCAACCCCCGTCTGTTTACTCCGTTCCGTGTCGCCGGACTGGAGCTCCGCAACCGCATCGTCATCGCGCCCATGTGCCAGTACTCGGCAGACGAGGGCCGGGCCACCGACTGGCATGTCATCCATCTTGG
>JACPDI010000061.1 GCA_016184105.1 Acidobacteriota bacterium | reverse complement strand
TACTACGGAGCAAAAGGGGGACAGTCACACTTCTTGATCCACTCCGCTCAAGAAGTGTGACTGTCCCCCTTAAAATCACCAAGGCATGGCGCACGTCGTCATCATCGGCGGCGGCTTTGGGGGACTCGCGGCGGCCCGCGCGCTGGGACGCACGCGGCTGGACGTCACGCTGCTCGATCGCCGCAACCACCACGTGTTCCAGCCGCTGCTCTACCAGGTGGCGACGGCGGGTCTGTCGCCCGGCGACATCGCCTCGCCGATCCGCTGGGTGCTCCGACGGCAGCGCAACGTGAACGTGCTGCTCGCTGACGTGGTTGGCGTGGACCCGGCCCGCGCGTGTGTGCGGCTCGCCGACGGCGGCGCGCGCGACTACGATTTCCTGATCGTCGCGACCGGCGCGACGCACGCGTATTTCGGCCACGATGAGTGGCAGAGGCGCGCGCCGGGGTTGAAGACGCTGGAGGACGGCCTGGAGATCCGCCGCCGCGTGCTGCTGGCATTCGAAAGGGCTGAGCTCGAGCCGGACGCGCGCGCCCGCGCGCGGTGGTTGACGTTCGTCGTGATCGGCGGCGGGCCCACAGGCGTCGAGATGGCCGGCGCGCTCGCGGAGCTGGCGCGCCACATGCGCCGCGATTTCAGGAGCGTGGATCCCCGGCAGGCCCGCATCATCCTGCTCGAAGGCGGCCCCACCGTGCTGCCATCGTTCGACGCGCGTCTCCGCGGGTTCGGCACGCGCGCGCTGGCGCGGCTCGGCGTGGATGTGCGCACCAGGGCCCTCGTGACCGGGATCGACGAAGGCGGCGTCGCGATCGGGCGGGAGCGGATTGAGGCGGCGACGGTGCTGTGGGCGGCCGGGGTGTCAGCCTCGCCGCTTGGCGCGGCGCTCGGCGCTCCGGTCGATCGCGCCGGACGCGTGGCCGTCAACGCGGATCTCACCGTCCCATCACATCCCGAGATCTACGTCGTCGGCGATCTCGCCGCCTTTACGCACACGCCGGACGGCAAGCCGCTGCCGGGGGTGGCTCCCGTCGCCATGCAACAGGCGCAGCACGCCGTCAAAAACATCCTGCGCACGCTCCGCGGCGAGGCGCGGCAGCCGTTCGCGTATCATGACCCCGGGAGCCTCGCCACCATCGGCCGCGCCGCCGCCGTGGCAGACTTCGGGCGGCTGAAGTTCACCGGCCATGTCGCGTGGCTGCTCTGGCTGTTCGTGCACATCATGAAGCTGACCGGCTTCCGCAACCGCGTCGTGGTCTTCTTCCAGTGGGCGTGGGCGTATTTCACCCAGCAGCGCGCCGTCCGCCTGATCACGCACGAGCGGCCTGAGGGGGCCGTTCCGCGCTGATGCGGCGGATCTCGATCATCGTCATCGCGATCTGTGCGGGGATGGCCCCGTTCCCACCGGAACTGATCGAAGACCGGTATTCCAGGGCGATCTACCCGCACGTGCAGCACGTGCTGACGTCGTTCAGCAATTCCACCACCATCGCGCTGTTCGATGTCGCGCTGGCGCTCGGTGCCTTCGTGGCCCTGGTGCTGCTCGTCCGCCGCGGCCGCGTCCTGAATCTGCTGTGTTTCATCGCGATTGCCTGGATGGTGTTCCTCGCCACGTGGGGCCTGAACTATCGGCGGAGCCCCGTGGAGGACCGGCCCGAGCACGATCGCGCGCGCGTCACCCCCGCGAATGTCGTCGCGATGGCGCGCCGGGCGGTGACGGAGATGAACCGGCTGCACGGGCAGGTGCAGGGCACGCCGGCCCCCGACCTCGAGACGCTCGCGCGATCGCTCGCGCCGGCGATGGACCGCGCCGCCCTGACGCTCGACCTCGCCCCGCCCCTGCCCGCGCGCCCCAAGCAGACGTGGCTGGCGCCGTATTTCGTCCGCGCCGGGATCGACGGCATGACGGATCCGTTCTTTCTCGAGACGCTGCTCGCGCCCACGCTCCTGGACGTCGAGCAGCCCGCCGCGCTTGCCCACGAATGGGGACACCTTGCGGGCCTCGCCAACGAGGCCGAGGCGGGGTTCTTCGGGTGGCTCACTTGCATGCGCGGCGACGCGCGCGCGCAGTACAGCGGCTGGCTGGCCCTGTACCCGCACCTGCTCGGCGCCATCCCCGAACGGGAGCGCAAGAGCGTGCAGATCCGCCTCGCGGCGGGTCCCAAATACGACTGTCGTCGTATCGCGGAACGGGTCGCGCAGTCCGACGAACGCGTGCGTGCCGCGGCGCACACGACCTACGACACGTTCCTGCGGGCGAACCGGGTGGAGGAGGGGGTGGACAGCTACGGTGCGGTCGTACGGCTCGTTGTCGGCATGCAGATCCCGGTTGACCCTGCGCGCCGCTGACGCTATTCTCCGCGCGTCCGGAGCCGCATATGAAAAGAATTGCAGTCGCATCGCTCGTCGCGCTCACAGTCGCCTGCTCCGCGGACAGAGAGACGCAGCCCCAGCGGCCCGAACCAGACAAGGGCCGGATGGCGCCCCGGAGCCGCCTTGAAGGTGATTTCCTGAAGGAAGCGGTGATTCTCTACGTCTGGCTGGATGCGAGGGACGGCAAGTGCAAGCTCCGCGAGAAGGTCCCGGGAGAAATTCGCGCCCAGAGCGGCAGCGCGGTCAAGTGGTTCATCGAAGGCTCCTGCGAGGGGGCGCACACGATCACCATCGATCGCCGTCTGAAGAGGGGCGGAGTGCTGAAGGATCTCTTCGAGGGGATCGCGCCAATCGAGGCGCCGGCGACAGACGGCCAGGTCATGTCCGCCACCGTCAGAAAGATTGAGGAGGGCGAGAAAGGACTTTACAGGTATCGCGTCTTCATCGACGGCCAGCCCGCGCAGTACAACTCGGAAGCCCGTGACGGCACCCTCGCGGCGTGCCCGACGTGGCCGTGCGGGGATTTCGAGTTCGACTACTGAGCGCTCGCATCGAGCGCGCGGCGCTCGGCGACGGCTTCGCGGACGAGAGGCAGGTGGTGGCCCTGTGTCCACATCGCCAGGAACCGATCGTACTCCGCTCGCGCTTCCGAAACATCGCCCGCGTGGCGGCTGGCCCGTGCGAGTTCCAGGTGGGCCGTCGCCACGTCTGCCGCAAATCCCTCCTGCAGGATGTCTCCGCTGAACGCCAGCGCCTCTCGCCACGCGCCTCGCGCGCGCGGCCAGTCGCGACGGGCCATATGCGTTCGTGCCAGCGCCCGGGAGGTGAGTGCGCGCCTGTAGTGCGCGGCCGCGGCGGTAAACGCGATCACCGCATCGTCGACACGTCCTTCCGCGAGCGCGATCTCGCCCGTGAGGTTCTCGTAGCAGCTGTCGGCGAACCGGCTCGGGGCCTCGCGGCGGATGCGATCGAGCATGCGGAGGATCGATCTCGCCTGCGGCAGGTCGCCGAACTCGGCGAGGAGCGTACCCCCGATTCGCAACTCATTGGGGCCCAGCTGGCCACCCGCCTTCAACATCGTGTCCAGGTGCATGCGCGCGTCGGCGCGGCGCCCCGCGAGCGCCAGCGTGCGGACCAGCAGGTTGCCGCGCATGAATTCGGCCAGGACGTTGTTTGACCTGCGGTCGAGGAGCACGCCTGCCTGCAGGAGTTCGGTCGCCGCCCGCACGCGTCCTTCCAACAGGTCCGAGCTTGCCAGGTACAGCCGGGCGATGCCCGCGTAGACCTCGCTCCGTTCGAGCTTTCTGAACTGATCGCGCGCGGAGTCCGGGCGCCCCTCGCCTAACAGCACCATCCCGTACGCCCAATCCAGCTTCGGACCGCTCGCGTTGCGCTGCAGGGCCTGTTCGTACACCGCGCGCGCGCGCTGGTGATGACCCACCCGCGCGAGGAACAGCATCAGATCCCCGTAAGCGACCGTCACGTATGGGTCGGCGGCGATCGTCGCTTCCAATTCGTCGATGGCCTTCGACCATTCGCCTTCGTTCCGGTGCGCGAGCGCCAGCTCGTACCGCGCCTCGACGTCCGACGGATACAGATTCACGAGCGCGGTCAGGCTCGTCACGGCCTTTTCGTACTCGCCGCGTCCGATGTGATAGCTGCCCTCTACGCGGCGGCGCTCCCGGTGGGTGAGGCTCTCCTTGAACTCGTATGCGCGGGCCAGGTGCTGGCGCTCCCTGTCGGGGTTGCCGAGGGTCTCGTACACGCGTGCGATCAGCATGTGCGCCATCGCAAATTTCGGATCCACGTCGAGCGCGGCCTGGAGCTGCGGCAGCGCCGCGTCGGCGTCGCCGGCGACGAGCTTCTCGGACGCGCGCGAATACAGTTTCAGCGCGTCGAGCGACCGCGTCGTCACTTTCGCGAGCGGCTGGTTGTCTTGCGCGATGCCGCTCAGCGATTCGCCCAGGTGCTCGCGCACGCGCGAAGCGAGCCTGTCGAGCCTGTCGAACAGCTCGCTCTCGCTGCGGAACTGCGTCGTCTCGGTGAAGAGGGCGGCGTGCCGGACCGTGTCGGTGCCCTGCACGGCGATCCACGTCGCATCGCCGCGTGTGTACGCGGTGCCCGTGAGCAACAAGGGGATGGCCTCGCGTTGCGCCAGCTCCAGCGCCGTCGCCGCGTCGAGGCTGGCCGCGCCCACGCGTTCCATGCGGCGCAACGCATCGAAGACCTGCTCGCGCGAGAGCACGTGGAGGTAGCGCGACTGCTGGAGCTGAATGGTCAACCCGTCCCGGATCACGCCCGCCAGCTCCTCGTCTCCCGTGCCGTTCTCGAAGTCGGCGACGAGGATCCACCCGCGAGGCTGTCCGGGGGCGGCCCGCGGCCACTCGCGGTAGGCAAGCCAGCCCGTGACGGCGAGGGTTGCGACGACAAACGCGCCGACCAGGGCCCGACGCCTCGACGAGAACGGCGGGCGCGCGGCGGCCGCCGGAATCGCGGTGCCGCTCCTGGCCGGCGCCAGCAGCCGCTCAAGGTCTACCCTCAGCTCGCGCGCGCTCTGGTACCGCAGCTGCGGATCTTTGTCGAGCGCCTTGCAGAGCGCCTGCTCGAGATCCTGCGACACGCGCGGGTTGAGCGCCCGTGGCGAAACCGGCGCGTCGTCCAGGATCGCGCCCATCAGTCGCGCGCCGGACAGGCCCGCGTGCACGCGCGTGCCGGTCGCCAGCTCGTAGAGCACCGCGCCCACCGCGTACACGTCGGTTCGCGCATCAATGCGATCGCCCCGCAGCTGCTCGGGCGCCATGTAGGGCAGCGTCCCGGCGAACGCCTCGCCGGTCACGCTGTCGGTGGTCGCCTCCGCGTCGAGCTGCAGCGCGCGCGCCAGCCCGAAATCCAGTACCTTCAGCAGGCCGTCCGGCGTGATGCGGACGTTGCCCGGCTTCAGATCGCGGTGAATGACCCCGTGCTGGTGCGCTGCCTCGAGAGCGGCCAGCAGCTGCTGGCCGAGACGTGCGACCTCGCGTTCGGACAGCGGCCCGTCTTCCACGAGCGCGTCGAGGTTCCGGCCAGGGATGTGCTCCATCACGAGCACGTCGACGCCGTCGATGGTGTTGAAATCGTGGATGGTCGCGATGTTCGGGTGATTCAGCTTCGAAAGCGCGAGCGCCTCGCGCCGGAACTGGCGCCGTGATTCCTCGTCCGACAGGCGGTCTTTCGCCAGAACCTTGATCGCAACATCGCGCTCCAACCGCTGGTCGCGCGCGCGGTAAACGACCCCCATGCCCCCCGAGCCGATCTGCTCGACGACGCGGTAGTGACCAAGGGTGGCTTGCACGGTTGGCCGTATGTTACCAGCCTTCGGTCCGTGGTTTGCCGAGTCGAAACCGGGGCGAAACGGGCAGGCCGGCTAACGGGGGTCGAGCTGATCCAGCTCCGCAGGCTTGACGGTGGCGTGAGGGCCGGAGGTGCGCAGTTCGTCCGGGAGCGTCTCGTCGCGGTCGCGCGGGCGCAGCGTCACGGCTGCCCAGCCGCGCCATTCGCACTGGTGGCAGCGATACGGCTGCTTGCCGGTCAGCAGATGGCGCAACCGTTCCCCGGCCGACCGGCGTCGGGACGGATAAACGCGAGACGAGCCGCACGCAGGGCAGCGTTCCATTCAGCGGGCTCCTCGACGGGGCATGGGAATCTTACCACGGTCGAGCTGCCCGTCGCCGACGGCGCAGAAAACCCGGCTGATTCTGCGCCTGCTGCGCGTTCCGCGGGGAGCCTTACTTCCCGTGTATCCGGATGCCGCCGTTCGTGCCTTCCAGGCGGATGCGCGCCCCGCCGCCGTTCAGGCGCCCTTCGAGCCGGCGTCTCGACTGCTCGCCGATCGTTTCGAGCTGGATGCCCTCGACGCTGATGCCGCCGTTCGTGATGCGCGCGCTCACGTCGGCACGGGCGTCCCGCGGCAGCCGCAGCCGCAGGCCTCCGTTCGTGCATTCCATCTGCACGCCATCGGCGTTGAGCGCCTCGAGTTCCGCTTCCACGCCGCCGTTGGTCGTGCTCGCGTCCAGCCCGCCCGCGATCCGCCGGGCGACAATGCCGCCATTCGTGGTCTCCAGCTCCGTCCGCCCCCGCACGTTGTCGACCTCGATGCCGCCGTTGACCGTCTCCAGCTTCACGTTCGCGCCGGCTGGCACCCTGATCGTGTAGCGCACCTCGCCGTTGCCCATGTTCAGGCCGCCGGAGCGATTCAGCTTGGTCTCGATCCGCACGCGATCCGCCGCGACGCTCTCGCGGATCTCGATCCGCTTGAGCATCTCGCGGGCGGCATCAGGCGTCGCCCCCTTGCCAATCTTTTCCGCCCGGATCTCCACGCGATCGGTCTCTCCGCCCGTCAACTGGATCCGGCCGTTGACGTTCGAGACCTCGAGTTGTCCACCGGCAGCCAACGGATAAGTCCTCGACCACGGCTCGGTTTCCGTCTCCCGCTCGAACCCGCCGACGATGTCGCACGCGGCGGCGAACGGCAGCGCGAGGGCCAGCACCAGGCCGAGCAAGCGTCGTAACGCCTTCATGAAGGGCCTCCAACCCTCAATATACGGTGAGCAGGGGCCGGGGTTCTGGGTTCTGGCCCTGAACCGAACCCTGAACCTATTGCAGAAACCGGGCGAACCAGCGGCGGGCGAGGTTGGCGACGTGCGCGGCCGTGCCGGCATCGGTCGCGCCGATGATCTCCAGCTCGGCGATCCCCTGAACCCGCGCCATCGCGTCCTGGCTGAACGCGACGGACGCGTCGTCTTGTCGGTCGGCGATGAGCAGCGTCGCCGCGAGGACGCCGCCGAGCGCGGAGCCGCCCAGCATTGGTCTGCCGTCGCGAGCGACGATGGCGCGGAACGCGGTGGGACGTTCGGCGGCCGCCGCCAGCGCGGCGGTCCCGCCGGCGGCCGACCCGAAAATGCCGACACCCAGCCCCGCAAGCTCCTGCCGGGCGGCGATCCAGTCGGTGGCCGCAAGGAGCTGGTCGATCATCGCCCGCACGCATTCTCGCGAGGGGACGCCGTCAGGCACGAACGTGCCGCTGTCGAGCTGTAGGGTCGCAAACCGCGCGGCGTCGAGCGTGTCCCTCACGACGCCGGGCTGCTCGTCCATGACCACGATGATCCCGAGCGGCGCCTGAGGGACTCTCATTTCGCCGACACCGTTGGCCGAGCCGAGCAGTTGTGACATAAGGGACGCCCGTCCTGCGGTCATGTCGCAGACCGGCTGGACCAGACGCCGTGCGAGATGCATGCCCGAAGGCACGATTCGACGCTCCGGCAGAGCGCGTGAGCGTGGTCTCCTGGAAAACTGACGCGGAACGCGAAGAAATCTGCCGTGAAATCGACGCGAGGCTCGCGGCGCTGCCCGAGACGAACGACAAAGGCAAGCTGCGAGGGCTGGTGCTCCGCCTCCGGGACGCACGGCGCGATGCCAGACGCTTTCAGGACGAGTTTGAAAAGCTGGCGGCACTGTCAGAAACAATCGCTCGCGAGGGCGCCGTCGTTCGCCTGCACGAGTTGGCAACCACGCGATGGGCCGGCTCAGCGCTGGCCCGCCTTCGTACCGTAGAATGAACGACCTCAAGGAGCGTCCATATTCCGACGTCGTAAGGCCGCGACACTTGTCATCGGCATCCTCGCCGCGGCTGCCATCGCGCAAGCCGGCACGCGTGGCATCACCGAGCTCGACCTTTTCAAATTCACCTGGATCGGCGACGCCAGGGTATCGCCCGACGGCCGCCAGGTCGCGTTCGTCTGCGTCACGGTCAACGAGAAACAAGACGCGTACGACACGGCCATCTGGATTGTGCCGGTGGACGGCAGCGGCTCGCCGCGGCCGCTGACCAGCGGGACGCGCGACACCGTACCGCGGTGGTCGCCCGATGGGCGGCAGATCGCCTTCCTGCGGGCGCCGATGAAAGATGGGCGTCCTCAGCCCGGGCAGATTTTCCTGTTGGACATGAGCGGCGGGGAAACGCGCCCGCTCACCGACGCGCCGCGCGGCGCCGGCGCGTTCGCCTGGTCCCCAGACGGGAAGACGATTGCGTTCACGAGCAGCACCGGACCGAAGGACGAGCTGCCGAAAGACCGGCCGAAGAAGGACGACGAGCGTACGAGCGACGTCCGGGTGATCACGCGCGCCACCTACCGATCGAACGGCGGGGGATACGGCGATCCGGCGCGACACACGCACATCTGGACGATTGATGTCGCGGGCGCCGCGGCCGCCCCTGCCCGCGGGCGGCAGCTGACGTTCGGCGGCTTCGACGAGCAGGGCGCGGTCTGGTCCCCGGACGGAAAATGGATCTACTTCACGTCGAACCGCGTCGAGGAGCCGTACTACCATCCGCAGGACAGCGACCTCTACGCCGTGCCCGCGACCGGCGGCGACATCATCAAGATTGCGAGTATCGACGGCGGCATCGGGGCGGTCTCCCCCTCGCGATCCTCAAGCGCGGCTACATCGACGAGAAGCGCCTCGGGATCACGGGCGGCAGCGGCGGAGGCGTGCTGACGAACTGGGCGATCGGGCACACGGATCGATTCGCCGCCGCCGTGTCGCAACGATCGATCGCGGACTGGGCCGGCTTCTGGCATACCGCCGACTTCACGCTGTTCCAGCCGACGTGGTTCAAGGCGGCGCCGTGGGAGGCCCCGCAGGACTTCGTCCGGCGATCGCCGATTACCTATATCGCGAAGGTGACCACGCCGCTGATGTTGATCGAAGGGGAAGATGACTTCCGCACGCCGCCGTCGGATGGTGGCGAGCAGATGTTCCGCGCGCTGAAGTACCTGAAGCGCCCCGTGGTCATGGTGTGTTTTCCGGGCGAGACGCACGAGCTGTCGCGCTCGGGAAGACCCTGAACGAATAAGGGGGACAGTCACACTTTCCTGGGCCGCTGCTCGGAAAGTGTGACTGTCCCCCTTACGGACAAGCGTGTCATAGGGCAGCGCGCCGTGGTCCCCTGTCTTGTACTTATGGTACGTGGAAGGAGCGGGCCAGCCGAGCAGCGCCCGCGCCTGGCCGAGCCGGCCGGTGTGTCCGGGGCCGCCGCGGCGTGTGGGTACGTCGGCGCGTATACTGTGCGTTCTCAATCCCTGATCCGGAGGCCGTGTTTCATGTCTCGTGCCGTTCTGGCCCTTTTCCTGCCCTTTTTCGGAGCCTGCTCGATCCTGGCCGCCGGCTGTTCCGGCACCGGCAGCGCGCAATCGCGAGGCGCAGCCCCTCCGCGGCGCGTCAAGACCGTGACCGTCCAACAGGACACCGTCCGCCGGACGATCGACATCGTCGCGACCCTGCAGGCGTCCGAAGAAGTCACCGTATCGGCCGAAGTCGAAGGGAAGGTCAGCCGAATCCGCGCCGACCTGGGCGATCGCGTTGCCGCCGGCGACGTCCTCGTGGAGCTCGATCGCGAAAAGCTCGAATACCGCTACGATGCGAGCCGCGCGGCGCTGGAGCGCGCGCGCGCCCGGTACGGCGCGGAGGGGCAGAACGGCGAGCCGCTGCGGCCGCTCGAGGCGACACCCGAGGTGCAGAAAGCGGCCGCCGGGCTGTCGCAGGCGGAGCAGGCGGTGAAGCGCGCGCGCGAGTTGAGCCGCCGGGGGCTGCTGCCGAACCAGCAGCTGGACGACGCGGAATCGCGCTACCGGGCGGCCGCCGCCGGCTACGAGGCGTCGCTCCAGGACGCGCGCAACCGGCGCGCCGACATCGACGCCGGAGCGGCGAACGCGCGGCTGGCCGAGCGGGAGCTGCGCGATGCGCTGGTGCGCGCGCCGTTCGGGGGGTACATCCAGCAGCGGCTGGTTGCGCCCGGCATGTTCGTGCGGGTGCAGACGCCGGTGATGAGCCTGGTGAAGGTTGACCCGCTCAAGGCCACCGGTGAAGTGCCCGAGCGCATGGCCCCCTGGGTGCACGTCGGGCAGCACGTGGAGTTGCGCGTCGATGCGTACCCCGGCGCGGTGATTGCCGGCAGGGTCGCGCGCATCAGCCCCGCGGTGAACACGCAGACACGCGCCTTCCCGCTCGAAGCGATCGTGCCGAACGGCGACCTCCGCCTGAAACCGGGTACGTTCGCCCGCGCGCGCATCCTCTCCGGCCGCGTGGACCGGATTCTGGCCGTGCCGGTCAGCGCCCTCCAGTATCGGTACGGCGTCAACCGCGTCTTCGTGATGACAGGCGACCGCCTCGCCGCCCGCGAGGTGAAGACGGGCGATCGTCTCGGCGAGCGCATGGAGGTGACATCGGGCGTCCGCGCCGGCGATCGGATCGTCGCGGCCGACGTCGAACAGCTCGCCGACGGCCTGCGCGTGACTGTGGACCAATGAGGACTTGAGACCGGCCCGCCCCCCGAAAGCCCATATGTCGTTACCAGAACTGTGCGTCAAACGCCCCGTCTTCGCGACGATGCTCGTCTCCGCGCTCGTGGTGCTGGGGATCTTCAGCTTCCGCGATCTCGGCGTGGATCTGTTCCCCAAGGCCGATCCCGCGACCGTGTCCATCACGGTCCTGCTGCCTGGCGCGAGTCCCGGTGAGGTCAACAGCTCGATCGTCGAGCCTCTCGAATCCGCGCTGAGCAGCGTGTCGGGCGTGGACGAGCTCCTCGCCACGGTGCGGGAAGGCAACGCCCAGATCACGTGCCGGTTCGTCCTCGAGCGCGAGATCGACGATGCCGCGCAGGACGTGCGGGAGAAGGTCGCCCGCGCGATGCGCCACCTGCCGCCACAGGTTCAACCCCCGATCATCGAGAAGGTGGACCCCGACAGCGCTCCGGTCTTCACGGTCGTCGCCTCGGCCTCGGACATGAGCCTGCGCACGCTCACCGAGGTGGCCGACAAGCAGATCAAGCGGGCGCTCGAGACGGTGGACGGCGTGGGCGAGGTGTCGCTGGCCGGCGGCCGCGCGCGGGAAGTGCACGTGACGCTCGATATCGAGAAGCTCGCCGCGCACGGTATTTCGGTCAATCAGGTGCGTGACGCGGTGGATGCCGAGAACGTCGAGGTGCCCGGCGGCAAGCTCGAACAGGGGAAGTCCGAGCTCACGCTGCGCACGCTCGGCCGGATCTCGGCCACCGAACAATTCGCGCGCATCGTCGTCGCCACCGTCGGCGGCACGCCGATCACGCTCGCCGATCTCGCGACCGTGGAAGACACGGAAGAGACGCCGCGCACGGGCGCCTGGCTGGACGGCCGGCAGGCGGTCGTCCTCGATGTCCGCCGGCAGTCGGGGCAGAACACCGTCACGGTGATCGAGGCGATCAAGCAGAAGCTCCAGCAGATCCAGTCCACGCTGCCGAAGTCGGTCCGTCTCGCCGTCACCCGCGACGACTCGAAGTTCATCTACGCGTCGGTGCGGTCGCTCGAGGAGCACCTGCTGTGGGGAGCGCTCCTCGCGAGCCTCGTCGTGCTGCTCTTCATCCGCAACATCCGCGCGGTTCTCATCGCGTCGCTGGCCATCCCGGCGTCGATCATCTCGACGTTCACGCTGATGCGCGCGATGGACTTCACGCTGAACAACATGACGCTCCTCGGCCTGACGCTCGCCGTCGGCATCGTCATTGACGACGCGATCGTCGTGCTCGAGAACATCTTCCGGTATGTGGAGGAGAAGGGGTATTCGCCGTTTGACGCCGCGATTGCCGGCACCAAGGAGGTGAGCCTGGCCGTCACCGCGACCACCCTGTCTCTGGTCGTGATCTTCCTGCCCGTGGCGTTCATGACCGGCTACGCGCGCCGCTTCATCAACCCGTTCGGCTGGACGATGGCGTTTGCGATCATGGTGTCGTGAGCTTCACGCTCACGCCGATGCTCAGCTCGCGGTTCCTGAAACTCGGCAACGGCGGCGCCGGCCACAGGACGAAGGACAGCCGGTTGTTCGGATGGCTCGATCGGCACTACGCGAGCTGGCTCGCGTGGGCGCTGGCCAAGCCGCACGTGATCGTGGGGGTGGCGCTGCTCGTCTTCGCGACCACCTTTCCACTCAACGCGCTCGTCGGGCGGTCCTTCATTCCCAACGAGGACCAGTCCGAGTTCCAGATCACGGTGGACGGCCCGGAGGGCATGTCGCTCGAGGGCATGAGCGAAATCGTGCTTGACGTGAGCCGCGAGCTGGGCGCGATCGAAGAGGTGGCGCACGTGGAGCCGACGATTTTCGAGCGGCCGAATCACGCACACATCCAGGTGCAGCTCGTGCCGATCGAGGAGCGCACGCGGTCGCAGTCGCAGGTCGTGACACAGGTGCGCGAGTACCTGGGCCGGCGGCCGTCGCTCAAACCCATCGTCATCGAGAAGAGCGCCCTCGGCGGGGGAGAGACGGGCGCGTATCCGATCAACGTGAACCTGCTCGGCCCCGATCTGCCCACGCTGGCCGACTACACGATGCGGCTGCTCGAGGAGTCGCAGAAGCTCGAGAGCCTGTCGGACAAAAAGGTCACGGTCAACATCAGCAACCCGGAGATCCGCGTGGACGTCGACCGGCAGCGCGCGGCCGACCTCGGCGTGCGCATCTCGACGGTGGCGCGCGCGCTCCGGCTGATGGTCGCCGGTGACGACGAGATTTCGTGGTACCGGGAGGGGGGCGAGCAGTATCCCGTGAAGATGCGCGTGCTGGAAAGCCAGCGTCGCGACATGGAAGCGGTGGGCAAGCTCACCGTGCCGTCGGCGCGCGGGCCGGTCCGGATCGACAACATCGCCGACCTCGAACGGGGGGTCGGGCCGACGATCATCCAGCGGTTCAACCGGCAGTTCCAGCTGATGTTCATGGCGGATCTGAAGCCGGGTCATGCGCTGGACGAGGCGTCAAACGATGTGCGCGCCACGGTCAGGGGGCTCAACCTGCCGCCGGGATACGGCGCGCGCTACGGAGGACAGACGCGCATCCTCGACCAGACCACGACCAACCTGATCCTCGCGATCGGCCTGGCGAGCATCTTCATGTACATGGTGCTCGCGGCGCAGTTCGAGAGCTTCCTCCAGCCGATCGTGATCATGCTCGCGCTCCCGCTGTCGGTGCCCTTCGCGCTCCTGACACTCTGGGCGACCAACCGGACGCTCAACCTGTGGAGCGCGCTGGGCGTGCTGCTCCTGCTCGGCATCGTCAAGAAGAACTCGATCCTGCAGGTGGACTACACCAACGTCCTGCGCGCGCGGGGCGTCGCTCGGAACCAGGCCGTGATCGAAGCGTGCCGCACGCGGTTGCGTCCGATCCTCATGACGACCGCGGCCATCCTGGCGGGCCTTGTGCCCACCGCGCTCGGTCTCGGGATTGGCGGCGGCCAGCGTTCGGCCATTGCCGTGACGATCATCGGCGGACAGTCGCTGTGCCTCTTCCTGACCTTGCTGCTCGTGCCCGTGGCGTACGTCCTGTTCGATGAGTTGGAGCAGAAGGTCATCGGCGGCGGCGCGTCCCGGTGGCTGGGGCGCGTATCGGCCGCGACGATCGGGCGATTCAGGACCGCGCCCTGACGGTTCCGGGTGCCGGACGAAGCGCAGGCCATCGAGCACCCACGGCTCGCGCCGCCGGTTGGCCGGGTCCGACAGGCTCGCGACGAACCGATCGCGTGCGGCCGGATCGGGCGAGAGCGCGGGCAGGATGAACGCAAACCGGGCCTCGCGGTCCGGGTTCGTGATGCGGGCCAGCTGCTCGTCGGCGATGTCACGCCACGACGGCACGGCACGAAGCACGAGCTGCTGCGCCATGTCGATCTCGTCGGTCTCCGAGAAGGTGAGCCCCGGCACCGTTTCCTCCCGCCGCCAGACGCGCTCGAGCCAGGCCATGCCGCCCTCGGTCAGCGTCATGTCGTGGAAAGCCGAGAACCACGTGGATCTCGCGCTCGTCGTCGTGGCGCGCGAGCCCTTCCCGCAGTACGTGCTCGACTCGCGGCGCGAGCCCCACGCGCTCGGCGGGCGCAAGAAATTTCCAGTAGTCCTGCTCGAGGTACCCGAGCACGCGCTGGGTCAGCAGCTCGTCGCGTTCCAGGGGCAGCGCGCGCAGGCAGGTGTCGGCGAATGCGGCCGGCGCGACCTCTCCCTCCAGCAATGAGGGCAAGAAGGGCCGGCATGGTGCCGGCCCTTCTATCTGTCCAGCGCCTCGCGCACGCGCAGGAGCAGGTCGGTCGCGGCGAACGGCTTCTCGAGGACGTGGGTGCCCTCGAACGCGCCGCGCTCCGCGAACCGCCCGCTCGCATACCCGGAGGTAAACAGCACCCTGGTGTCGGGCCGTTCCGAGACGAGCGTCCGGGCCAGTTCCGGTCCGTTCATGCCCGGCATTACGATGTCGGTCACGACGAGGTCGGGCCAGTCGACGAGTGCCCGCAGGTGTGAGAGGGCGGCGTCCCCGTTTTCCGCCTCGCTGACCTGGTAACCGTTGCGGCTCAGGACGGCCGATGCGAACTTCCGCACGGCGCCGTCGTCCTCGACGAGGAGAATGCGCTCCTTTCCGCCGAGCGTGAGACCGCAGTCCAGCCGCTCTGCCGGTTGCTGCTGTCCCTCCTTGCACCGCGGGAAGTAGATCTTGAACGTCGTGCCGCGCGCCTCTTCACTGTAGACCCAGATGAAGCCCCCCATCTGCTTGACGATGCCGTAGATCGTCGCCAGCCCGAGGCCCGTGCCCTTGCCGGCCTCTTTCGTGGTGAAGAAGGGCTCGAAGAGGTGCTGCTTGACGTGTTCGCTCATGCCGGCGCCGGTGTCGGAGACGACCAGCTCCACGTATTCCCCCGGCTCCATGGCCACGTGATGGCTCGCGTAGTCCCTGCCGATCGTGACTGCGTCGGTGCGCATGATGATGCGGCCGCCACCCGGCATCGCGTCGCGGGCGTTGACGAGCAGGTTCAGGAGGACCTGCTCGAGCTGCGACGCGTCGGCGCGCGTGCGCACCGGCACGCCGGCCAGATCCACTTCCATGCGGATGTCTTCGCCGATGAGGGGGCGCGCGAACTGCTGGAATCGTCCGAGCACCTCGTTGAGATCCACGACTTCCAGCCGCAGCACCTGCTTGCGGCTGAAGGCGAGGAGCTGGCGCGTGAGCGCCGCGGCGCGTTTCCCTCCCTCGAGGATCTGCTCCAGGTCGATCGCCGCCGGACTTTCTGGCGGAGCCTGGTCCAGCAGCAGCTCGCAATAGCCCATCATCGCGGTGAGGATGTTGTTGAAATCGTGCGCGATGCCGCCTGCGAGCTGGCCGACCGCTTCCATCTTCTGCGACTGGCGGAGCTGCTGCTCCAGCCGCTGCCGTTCGGTCACATCGACCACGACCGGCATGGTCCAGAGCGGACGACCGTCGGCATCGTCGATGAGGCGCACCGAGATCGAGCCCCACACCGTCGCGCCGTCCTTTCGGACGTACCGCTTCTCCATCGAAATGTGGTCGATGCGCCCCTCGCGCAGATCGCGGATGGCCGCCAGGGAGGAGGGCCGATCGTCCGGGTGCGTGATGTCGGCGGAGGTCAGCTCCTTCAGCTCCGCTTCGGAGCGCCCCATCATCGCGCAGAACGCCTTGTTGGCCCGGTGAAAGCGGCCGTCGGCCGCCACCAGTGCCGTCCCGACCGGGAGGTCATCGAAGACGCGCCGGAACAAGGCCTCGCTCTCCCGCAGCGCGTTTTCGACCTGGCGGCGCGCCGTGATGTCCCGCTGGATTGCGAGGAAGCCGGAGATCGTTCCGTCGTCGGCCGTAATCGGATTGAC